>JBBRHS010000085.1:0-9653 GCA_038222385.1 Acidimicrobiia bacterium | reverse complement strand
ACTCGTGGGCGACGGCAAGCAGTTCGTCTCTGCATCGCTGTGGACGGTCGGTCCCACCGGGCCGGAGCTGCTCCACGTGGTCGGCGCACCGTCGGCCCTGGAGTCCGCGTCGAGGGAGGTGCAGGACCAGTTCCTCCTCGGCTCGACACAGACCTCCGAGCTCGGTGTCGTCGGCCTCCTCGGCCCGGGTGCGGGCCGTCTCGGCTACTCGTTCACCGTGACGACGCCACCCGTGCGCTTCATCGCCTACGCCGAGATCCCGCTTCCGGCGAACCGCCGGAGCCCGGTGGCCCCTGACTCGCCGTTCAGCGGTCTCGACAATGCTGACTCGCTGTTCACGGGTCTCGACAACGCGGTGTACCTCGGACGGCGCGAGGCCCCGGCGTCGCTGCTGACCTCGAGCACCGACGATCTGCCCATCAGCGGGCGACGGGCGCGCGAGACCGTGGCCTTCGGCGATCGCACACTCACCCTCGTGATGTCGCCCACCGAGGATCTCGGCGGACGGCTCCTCGCAGTGCTCCCCGGTCTGATCGCAGGGGTCGGGCTCGTCACCACGGCCGGCGCCGCGTCGCTCACCGAACGGCTGCTGCGCCGACGCGACCACGCCGAACAGCTGTCCGACGAGAACGCGCAGCTGCTTCTCCGCGAGCGGTCGGTCGCCCAGGTCCTGCAACACAGCCTCCTGCCGCGCGACCTTCCCCACATCGACGGCCTCGATCTGGCGGTGCGGTACGAAGCCGGGGCCGCCGACCTCGAGATCGGCGGCGACTGGTACGACGCCATCCCGCGCCACGACGACGAGGTCGTGCTCGTCGTGGGCGACGTCTCCGGCCGCGGGCTCGACGCGGCGACCACGATGGCGTCGCTCCGTTTCGCCATCCGGGCATACGCCAGCGAGGGCGACGACCCCGCCACCATCCTGGCGAAGCTGAACGGACTCACCGACTTCGGGCGCGACGGACACTTCGCGACCGTCCTGTGCATGAGCGTCGGAGTCCGATCACGCGAGGTCGTGATCGCCAACGCGGGCCATCCCGCTCCGATCCTCGTCTCCGACGCAGCCGAGGCGATCGAGACGCACGTCGGCCCGCCGATCGGGGTGGTCGATGCCGCCGTCTACCGAACCGTCGTGGTGCAGGCACCACCGGGGGCCACGGTGCTGGCGTTCACCGACGGGCTGTTCGAGCGGCGGGGTGAAGCCATCGACGCCGGACGCGCGCGCCTGCTCCGGGCGGTGAAGGCCAGTCAAGGATCGGTCGAGGCGGTGGTGGCCGGGACGCTCGCCGCGCTGGCCACCGACGGCGCCACCGACGACACCGCGCTCCTGGGGGTTCGATGGACGGACTAGACGGGAGCAGCGAGGGCCTCATGGTCGAGCTGCTTCCAGCCGAAGGTGAGATCGTCATCAGACTCGCCGGCGACATGGACCTCAACACGGTGGATGCGGTGCACGAGACCATCGAACGGGCCCTCTCCGGTGCTTCCCCCAAGCTCGTCTTCGACATGGCAGGAGTGACGTTCATGGACAGTTCGGGCATCGCGGTGCTCCTGCAAGCGGTGAACTCAGCCGCTTCCGTGTGCATTCGCACCCCATCTCCGGAGGTCCGGATGGTCATCGAAGCCACCGGCCTCTCCGACGTCTTCACGATCGAGCGATGAAGGCGACGAGGACGTTCGCGTCCACCCCCGACACGGTCGCCGAGGCCCGCCAGTTCGTGGAGAGCCAGCTCGACGATACCGCCGCGACCACGACGAGCGCGATCGTGCTCATGGTGTCGGAGCTGGCCTCGAACAGCGTGCGGCATGCGCAGACCGGCTACGTCGTCGACGTCGAGCGGGCGGACGGCTCGGTCAAGGTCACGGTGACCGATGACGGTGGCGGTGAACCCGGAGCTCGTTCGCCGCTTCCGACCGAGACGAGCGGCCGCGGGCTTCAGATCGTGGCGAACCTGTCCGACGACTGGGGCATCGTACGCGTCGACGGGAGCGGCAAGCAGGTCTGGTTCACGCTCAGGGCCGAGGCGTCCTTCGCGGGCGCGGGGCGAGAAGCCGGGCGTGCGACAACCTCCGACGCGCGCCATCCCGGCACCGAGCCGATCGAGACCGTTGTACCCCCCGGCCACGAAGCGCCGCCCGGCGGCGCTCGCCTCGAGTCGGGGGCGAACTCGACCCACCCGTCATTCGTCGCCGCGAGCTGAAACGTCGATGTGTCCCACCGGTGGTCGACGATGCGGTCCGGTCAGGGGACGCGCAGGGCCAGCACGACGATGTCGTCGCGCGGGTCGTCGCGTTGGAAACCCACGACGTCGGCCAGGATCCCGTCGGCCAGCGCGCGGGCGGACGCGCGGTGCCCGGAGATCGCGGCCTCGAGGCGCACCGCCCCGAAGAAGTCGTCTCCCCTCCGGCCTTCGGTCACACCGTCCGTGTACAGCACGACTGCGTCACCGCCGACGAGGTCGACGTCGATGTCGTGCAGGTCGACTTCCTCGACGAGCCCCGCGGCTCTTCCCGGTGCTCCGATCGGGGCGACGCCCCGGCCGGCCCGGAGGAGTAGCGGCTGCGGATGTCCGGCCAGCGCAACGGTGGCGGTCCAAGCGCCGTCGTCGGCTCGGCGAAGCCGCATCAGCGCCACGGTGCAGAAGCGTTCCGACCCGGTTCGGAGCAGCACCTGGTTGAGCTGCTCGAGGATCTTGCGGGGGCTGCTCAGCTGCACCGCGGCGGCCCTGATCGCATGACGCGCCATGGCGGTCACGACTGCAGCGTCGACGCCCTTGCCGCAGACGTCACCGACGACGACGGCCCAGTCGCCGTCGGTGATCTCGAACGCGTCGTAGAAGTCCCCGCCGATCTGGTCGCCGGTTCCCGCCGGCCGGTATACCGCAGCGATGTCGAGCCCGGGCACCTCCGGCAGCGCGGGAGGGATGAGCGTCTGTTGGAGCGTCCGCGCGAGCAGCTGCGCGTGCGCTTCCGACTCCTCCGCCCGCTGTTTCGCCCAGAGCAGCTCGCGCTCGTACGCTCGACGTTCGGTCGCGTCGAAGACCGCGGTCCGGATCACGAACGGATGACCATCACCGTCCCGCTCGAGGACGGAGTTGACGAGGGCCGGGCAGCGCTCACCGTCGGCGCACACGATGTCGAAGGCGATCTCGCGGGCACGGTCCTGCATCCGGAGCATCGGCGCGTAGTGCGTCTCGTGGTAGATGCGGCCGCCTGCGGTCAAGAGCTCGGCGAACGTCCGCCGGCCGAGGAGGTCCTCACGGCGGTATCCGGTCCGGGTGAGGAACGTCTCGTTGACCTTGATGATCGTCCCGTCGGGAGTCGTCGAGAGGTAGCCGCACGGCGCACGCTCGTAGAGCGCTTCGGCGTCGTCGTCGAGCAGGGCCTCGTAGAAACCCTCGAGCGCCGCCTCGCCGCTCATCCGGCCAGAGGCGTGCACTCAGACATCGACGAAGGCGGCGATCGCCCGGGTCGTCTCGTCGGGAGCGCTGAGGTTCGGGCAGTGGCCGGTCGCGTCGAGGAGGAAGAGCACACTGCCCGGCACCGCGTCCCTCACGTACTCGCCGACCGCGCGCGGGGCGATCGCGTCTGCCTGACACTGCAGCACCGCAGTCGGCGTCGAGACGCGACCGAGGTCGGAGCGGTTGTCGGAGAGGAAGGTGACTCGGGCGAAGCGCCGGGCGATGTCGGGGTCGGTCCGGCAGAAGCTCGCGGTGAGCTCGTCTCCGAGCTCCGGTCGGTCGGGGTTGCCCACGATCACGGGCGCCATCGCGCTCGACCATCCGAGGTAGTTGCTCTCCAGCGAGTCGAGCAACTCGGCGATGTCGGCGGCGGAAAACCCGCCGCAGTACGCGGCATCGTCGATGTAGCGCGGTGAGGGCCCGACGAGCACGAGCTTCGCGAACCGGCTCGGCTCCTAGATCTCCGCGAGGACTCCGATCATCGAAGAGACCGAGTGACCCACGAAGATCACATCCCGCAGGTCCAACGCGTCGCAGATCTGCAACACGTCGTCGGCGTAGCCCTCGAGCGACGCGTAACGATCAGGATCGTAGGCCGCCAGGTCGGACCCCCCGGCGCCGATGTGGTCGAACAGCACGACCCGGTAACGGTCGGCGAAGCGCGGTGCGACGTCGCGCCACATGTGCTGGTCGCACCCGAAGCCGTGCGCAAAGACCATCGGCTGCGCCCCGGCCGGCCCGGTGACGTGAATGTTGTGACGTGCGACGACATCCATGTTCGGAGGCTACCCGTCGGTGATCGGCCCAATCCCGGCAGGCGCAGAACTGATCTACCTTGCGATCGTGCAGGCAATCGAGACCGATCGGCTCACGGTCCGCGCGGCGGTCGAGAGTGACCGCGCTCGATTCGTCGAGCTGTTCACCGACGAGGCGTTCACTGTGTTCTCCGACGGCGTCCACGACGTCGAGTCGGCGAACGCCCGATTCGATCGGATGCTGTCGCTGGTCGACTTGGTTCCCTACGCCAAGCAGCCGGTCGTCGTGCGAGCGTCCGGCACGATCGTCGGTTATACGGGAGTCGGCACCGTATCGATCGAAGGGCTGGATCGGCTCGAGTGGGGCTGGCGGCTTGCACCCGCCGCCAGGGGTCAGGGCTACGCCACCGAGGCGACCACTGCGCTGATTGCGCGTGCCGATTCCCACCGGCGGCATACTGACGGCGGCAAGTCTGGTTGTGGACGAGGGCTTCCGGAGCAGAGTGGAACATGCCCACGCCCAGCCAGCCGAGCGCTTCGAACTTGAGGATTTGTAAGGAACTCGTCACGAGCGGTGCCCGAAGCGCATTCAGCTTTCGATTCGAGAGATTCGTCGCATTGCCAGTACGGACAAGGCGACGAGCAGAACACCTGCCAGACGCCCGGTGTGGCCCTCTCCCGGCATCGAACTGGTGTTCGGTCGGTGTAGTCCGTTTGTGGACCGCTGGTGAGAGCCCAGCGAGGACAGCGGAGAGCTGACCGCTCGACGGGTTGTGAACGCGTTGCAACAGTCGCCAGTACCGGGAGGCGGTCAACGCGATGTCGTCGTCGTCGGGCGTCGTAACGCCGACGCCGAAGACCCCGACGTGGTCGCGTTGGTGCGCGTCGCGCCGGCATGGTGCGCCCACATTCCGGTACCGATTCCGGTACGCGGAGGGAAGTGCAATCTGGTCAGGTCAGGAGTCAACCCGACCGCGGGCAGTCCCCGGACCTGCAACCTCAACCCCTGAACCAGAAGGACGAGAACAGTCCCACCGGAACCGGCTGCGGGATCACCTGAACAAGACCCCGGTGGATCGCGGCAACGTCGACAACCGGGGGAAGCTCCGGTCGCCCACCGCGGCACCGTTGCGTTGTGCAAGTGGACTCTTGATCGCCGGCAGGCCGGTGCGCGGATCGTGGGACAAGCTCGCCGGACTTCGTCGAAGAGCCGGGTTGGTTTGCCCGCCGATCGGCTGAGGCGGTAGGACCATGAGCGTGGATTCGAACTTGCTGTTACCCGCCAGGCCGATGGCCTCGCTGGATGACTATCTCGCGGTTGGCGGCGGGCGCGCGCTTCTGGCGGCGCGCGAACGGGGAGCCGCATGGGTCCTGGACCAGCTCGAGCAGGCAGGACTGCGGGGACGAGGCGGCGGCGGCTTTCCGACCGCGAAGAAGTGGCGCTCCGTCGCGGCCGGCGGTCCCGGGCTCGGAGACCGCTACGTCGTCGCGAACGGAGCGGAAGGCGAACCCGGAACGTTCAAAGACCGTCCGCTCATGCGAGCGAATCCCTACCAGGTGCTCGAGGGACTGGCGGTTGCCGCGATGGTTGTCGGCGCGCGGGAGGCGTTCATCGCGGTGAAGGCATCGTTCGCACCGGAGATAGCGGCGCTCGAACGTGCCTTGCGCGAGATGGCAGATGCCGACCTCCTCTGCGACGCGCCCGTCAGCCTGGTCGGAGGACCCGAGGAGTACCTCTTCGGTGAAGAGAAAGCCCTGCTGGAGGTCATCGAAGGCAACGAACCGATGCCGCGATGGCTGCCCCCGTACCTCCACGGTCTCTACGCAACCACTCCACAAGAGGGTTGGTCGGCTGGAGCGGGGCCGATCGAGGATCCCACGAACAGCGGGTCGAATCCGACGCTCGTGAACAACGTCGAGTCACTCGCGAACGTGCCGCTCATCCTCACTCGCGGCCCCGGGTGGTATCGCGCCATCGGCACACCCCAGACGCCGGGTCCGCTGATCTGTACCGTCGTCGGAGACGTCGATCACGCGGGGTTCGGTGAGATCGAGCCGGGAACGTCGCTGCATGATGTCATACACAGCCTGGGTGGCGGCCCCGCGGAGGGTCGCACCGTCAAAGCGGTGTTGTCCGGAGTCTCCAACCCGGTCCTCACCGGTGACGACCTCGACGCGCCGGTGAGCTACGAGGGGCTCGAAGCCGCCGGCGGCGGGCTGGGTTCGGCGGGCTTCATCGTGTTCGACGACACCCGCAGCATGCTCTCCGTCGCGCGGATGGTGTCGCGTTTCCTCTACGTCGAATCGTGTGGCCAGTGCCGCGCGTGCAAGTACGGGACCGGCGAGATCACCCGCCACCTCGACGCGTTGGCGACGCCCGACAGCGAGACTCCCGACATCGAGATCATCGGTCAACGCCTCCGCGACGTCACGAGCCAGAACCGGTGCTTCGTCGGAGAGGAAGAGCAACGCGTGATCAGCAGCCTCTTGCGCAGATTCCCTCGAGAGTTCACGCCGGAACACGTGGCTCTTGGATCGGCAGAAGACCTTCCGATCCCGAAGATCATCGACATCCGAGATGGAATCGCTCTCTTCGACGAGGCGCAGCAGCGCAAACAATCCGATTGGACCTACGCGCCCGCCTGATCACCCGCGGCGAGAAGGCCTTCGTTCGGGGACTGTTGCCGCGACGATCGAGGCGAGGTCCGCCGGCGGCGACGTCCGAGCAACGGCGTTCACCCGACGAGCAGCTCGTGGGTGGTGCCGTTGGCCAGGGCCCGGTACCAGTGGGTCGGGCTCGGCGCGATAGACGACACAGACGCTCCCCGTCGCGGCCCGGGGATCGCGGCGTGGATCGTCGGCGTGCGCTCCGACCGGTACGAGACGTCGGTGCCGACCTCGTCCAAGCCCTCACTCAGGTTCCCAGGCGGACGAGGCCAGGACCCTCTCGCCGCTGTTGTCGGAGTGTTGTGACGCCGACGGCGACACCGTCGGAAGGAGCGTGAAGGTCTGCACCGTGAGTCCCGGGTTCCGCACCTCACCGTGCACACCTCGTTGGTGCGAGACCGCAGGCACGACACCGAGGCTGAGATCCGCGCGGTTTCCGCAGGTCAGATGGTGGGCGGTAGAGGATTTGAACCTCTGACCCCTTCCGTGTCAGGGAAGTGCTCTACCCCTGAGCTAACCGCCCGAAGGGCCACATCGAGATGTGGACCGGCGGCGATCCTAGTTGACCAAATGGTGACTTCAGTCGCCCGTGGGCGCGCCGATAGCAACGGAGCCAGGGGTGGCGCTGGAAGTCACGGACGATTCGGGAGATGTCGATGCTGCAGCAGGTGCTCTCAGGCATCCCCAGCGTTCGCCCCATCGCCATCGGGGTCGCCGGCGCCCTCGCGCTCGCGACGATGGCTGCCTGCGGCCCCCCGACCTCGATCACACCGCCGCCGCCCCCGCCGTGCTCCCCGATCACCGGCGCATCGGCCCTCACCACGAGTCTCTCCCCCGCCGCCGCCGCCGCCGAGGCCGTCGATGCGGTGAGCGAAGCCCGCAGCGACGCCGGCGACGAGCGCAGCCTCGTCACCCTGGAATCCACCCCCGCCGGTCCGGTCGTGACGACGCACCCAGTTGCGTCGGCCGCCGACGCGGCAGCGGTCGCCACCGAAGCCGCCGTCGGCAACGACCTGATCGCCGTCGACACCGACGCACCGGTGACGGCGTCGGCCGCCACGAACGATCCGAGCAGCGGGTCGCAGTGGGCGTTCACGAACACGTCGTTCGGGGCCCTGTGGCCGTCGGCGATCGGGACGTCGAACCCGCCGCTCGTGGTCGCGGTGATCGACACCGGTGTCGACGCGACCCACCCCGACCTCTCCGCCGGTCAGGTCCTCACGGGCGTGAGCCTGGTCTCGGGTGCACCCACCGCCGCCGACGACAACGGTCACGGCACCCACGTCGCCGGGATCATCGCCGCCACGACCAACAACGCCGTCGGGGTGCGCGGAGCCGCGCCCGGGGTCAAGATCCTGCCGATCAAGGCCCTGAACAGCAGCGGATCGGGCACCTACAGCGCCGTCGCCACCGCGATCACCACTGCGGTGTCGCAGGGCGCGAAGGTGATCAACATGAGCCTCGGCGGCACCGTTCCGAGCACGATCTTCGACGCCGCCGTCGCCGCGGCCAACGCCGACGGGGTCACCGTGGTCGCCGCGGCCGGCAACAACGGCACGACGGGAAGCCCGGCCAGCTACCCGGCCGCAACGCCCGGGGTCATCGGGGTCGGCGCGGTCAACAGCACCCTCGACCGGGCTTCGTTCTCGACCTGTGGTGCATACGTCGACCTCAGCGCTCCCGGCGTCAACATCCTCTCGACCACCCGCGGTGCCGGCTACGCATCCTGGAGCGGCACGTCGATGGCCACACCCTTTGTCGCTGCCGCGGCCGCGGTCATCGAGGCCGCCCGCCCGACCTGCACACCGGCGGCGATCGAAGCGGTGCTCGAATCCACCGCCACCGATCGCGGCCCCGCCGGTCGTGACGACCTCTACGGGGCCGGCGTGGTCGACGCGCAGCAGGCCCTCAACGCCGCGACCTGCTGAGCATCACTCGTTGGCGATCGCCTCGAGCACACCGAGGCGCGATGCCCGCCAGGCCGGGATGATCGCGGCGATCACCCCGGCGATCGCGAACACCACCACGAACACCGCGAGTTGCGTGGTCGGCACGCTGAACTCGTCGACGAACTCTCCACTCAGCGCGGTGACCACGGCCCAGCCCCAGAGGAGACCGACGAACAGTCCGATGATCGTCCCGATCACCGAGATGACGACCGACTCCCCACGGATCATCCGGCGGACCTGGCGACGGGTCATCCCCACGACTCGCAGTAGTCCGAGCTCGCGGGTCCGTTCGTACACCGAGAGCATCAACGTGTTGACGATGCCGAGCACCGCGAACACCTCGGAGAGGAACAGGAGTGCGAAGAACACGTTGAGGAACTGGTCGATGGTGCGCTCCCGTTCCGCGCGGTACTCGTCGACCGTGTCGACCGACACGTTGGGGAACGGTCCGGCGAGCACCCGATCGAGTCCCGCCCCGACCGCTGCGAACTGACCCGGCTCGGCCCTGACGTACACGAGGGTGTCCTGCTGGGTGCCGCCGAAGCCCGCTTCGAAGGTGTCGAGCGCGACCACCACGTCGACCGGGAACGCTCCGGTCACGCGTCGGTTCGCGTAGACCCCGACGATCGGTACTTCCTGGGGTCCGATGCGCGGGAACGACACCATCACGCGATCGCCGACTCCCTTCTCGTAGAAGTCGGCCGCCTGCTGCGACAAGATGGTCCCGCCCTCGGTGAGCCCTTCCGAGCTGCCCGCCACGAAGTCGAGGTTGAACACCGCGCCGATGCCTTCGGCGTTCGCGCCGGTGATCGTCTCGTTCT
>JBBRHS010000084.1:0-9662 GCA_038222385.1 Acidimicrobiia bacterium | reverse complement strand
TCTGGCAGCACTGCAGGCTCGGTGCGATACACGGGGCGCTCGCAGGATCCACCGCGCAGGCAAGCGTCCGACAGTTGCTGATGACGACCGAGCCACTCACGGTTCACCGACACGACGCCGCAGTGTCCGCAGCCATTTCGGCCCCAGGCCGAGCGTCGGGACCGCTCGTCGGAGGCAACCTCACCGCAGTGGCAACCTCGGTCGGTGCCAGGTTGTCCGGGCTCGACGGCGCGATCCTGTTCCTCGAAGACCTCGTGCACAAGGGCCTGGGCTTCGTCGACCGCCTCCTCACACAGCTGATCCGTTCCGGATCCCTGTCGGGGATCGCGGGCATCGCGCTCGGCTCGTTCGAAGGATTTCGTGACATTGTCGACCGGGGTTGGACGATCGTCGATGTCCTACGAGACCGTCTCGGAAGTCTCGGCGTCCCGATCGTTGGCGGCATCTTCGCCGGCCACGACCTCATCGGCCGTCACGGCGGTCCGGACCAGGTTGCGCTCCCCTTGGGCGCTGACGCGAACCTCGACGCCGACGCCGGCAGCATCTCCTTCACACAACTCCGCGCGCCGTAGTCGAGGCACGCTCACGGCGCACCGTTGTTCCTCTGGGCACCGCGGGCGTGGGATCGACCGTCGGAAGGCATGCTTCAGGCGATCCTTCCCGTCAACAAGATCGTCCATCGCGGTGACGTCGCGGTCGCTGCACGTCGCCGAACTGGCGCGCGTAACCCTTCCGCTGCGCCGAAGTCCAAGCACTCGTGACCGACCGTGACCCACGTCTGCCACGTCGAGCCATGGGATGGTTCCTCGCCGCCCTCGCTCTCGCCGGGGTCCTGCTCTCGGCGTGCATCGCCCTCGTCGTGTGGGGTCTTGCCGGCACCGGGCCGTTCGACATCGCGGTTGGGAACGACCGGCCTCGCCTGGATCCGATTCCTATACCGGAGACGGCATGTCCGATCGTCGAAGTCATACACCGCGAAGCAGACCACTTCCAACAGACCTATACCAACGCTCGCTTCGCGACCCTCGTCGTCGAGGACACCGACGCACCGTGGCCGGATCAGAAACAGGAACTCGACGACGCCGCTCGAAGTCTCGACCTCGCCATCGCCCTCGGCGCGCCCGCCTTCCCTCCCCGCATCACCAAGCACTTGAACCTCGTCCGCCAAGCCCTGCACGATGGCAGAACGCTCCTTGCGACCACCACCAGGCCCGCGCGACTCATTCGAGTTGACGACGTGTTCCGCGACGGACAGGAACAATTCGGTTACGCGAGCGACCTCATCGGCAGGCAGTGCCCAGTACCGCTACGCGCCAACTCGTACACGCTCGTTCCCGCTTCCACGACGACGACAGCGTCCGTGCCAGGCCCTGCGCTGCCGTAGCGACAGAACGGCCGATCTCGTGCCGCGTCAGGCAACGTTGCCCTGTCACCTACCGGCTCTTCGACAGCGCCCAGGCTCTCGTGGCCGGGCTGGTCGACGAACTGGCCGTGTTCGTCTGGCCAGCGTCCTCGATGGGCGCAACCCCGCCCTGCCGACCGACATGCGCGTCGATCTGAAGCTCATCGACGAGCACCGGTTCAGCATCGACGTAGCGGGCTACGGCACCCAGCGGGCGAGGAAGACGGCGGTGGAGGTGGCGAGGAGCCCGAGGCCCGAGGCGGCGACGACGATCCGCATCACCAGCGGCGTCCGCAGGAGCAGCCCGGCCCCGATGAGCAGCGGAAACGCCCCGAGGGCGTAGCGTTCCAGCGAGTCGAGGTTCTCGGCCGAGACCGCGAGGAGGATCGAGAGCGCGGCGAACGCCGAGTACGACGCCGGGAGCCGACGGATCACCACGACGAGCAACGCGATGCATCCGACGATCGCGACGAGATGGATCAGACCGGTCGGACGGTCGGCGAGGTTCGTCGCGGTGTCGATCACGCTCGAGATCGGATCGCGGAAGCTCCCGCGCAGGTTGGACGACTGCTGGATGCGCAGGGGAAGGAATGCGTCGCCGAATCGCTCCCGCACCCACACGAGATAGGTCGCGACTCCTGCCGCGGGGGCGACGATCGCGGCCACACCCCACGCCCGTTCGCGAGTCGTTGCGGTGCGCCAACCGCGCCCGACCTCGATGGCCGCCGGAACCGCGAGGAAGATCCCGAACGGTCGGCACAGGCCCGCGAGGAATCCGAGCGCCGCGGCGGGACCCGGTCGTTCGGTGCGCAGGAACAGGAAAGTCCCGACCGAGAGGAGCAGCAGCGTCGCCTCGGCGTAGCCGAGCACCAAGACGACTGCGGGGGGCGCCAACGCACCGAGCCACACCGCCGCGAGTACCGCGCGCTCGTCGTGGGTCTCGAGGCGCGTGACCCGTGCGAGCACGACCAGGAACCCGAACGCGCACGCGTTCGCGATGACGAGCAGTGCGATGTCGACGTGATCGCCGAACGGCAGGCTCAACGCCTTCGCCGCAGTCGGCACCAGCGGGAAGAAGCGCAGACTTCCTCCGGTCCGTTGGTAGCCTTCTTCGGCGATCGACCGGTAGAAGTCGGCGTCGTAGGTGAGCAACCCCTGCAGCAGCGACGCCGGGCGGACACCCGTGCCGTGTCGGTCGAAGAGACGCATCGCCACGGCGAATCCGGCGGCGACCACGACCCGGGCGACGATCCACGGAGCCACCGCGAGCTGCCAATCCGGCCGGTGCGGCGTCTCCGCTGCGCCGCCTTGATGGTTCGCTCCGCTGCGCCGCCTCGATCGCTCACCCGCTTCTGAACCGCGCGGACTGGCCGGCGGCTCCGCTGCGCTCACGGGACACTCACGGTGCGGGCGGGTAGCGCAGGAGGTTCATGTGCTCGAACGTGACGCCGTCGTCGACGACGAGCATCTCGGGCGTCGATCGCAGCGTGGTCAGGTGTTGCGCGACCGCTTCACACTTCACCCCGAGGGTCCGGTACCCCGCGGCGTAGACGAAGAAGATCGTGCCGTCGGGTCCGGCCCGCGCGACGAGGTCCTCCGCGTAGGCGATCGGGTCGGCGGCTTCGTTGCGTTCCGCGTAGTCGACCCAGTCGACGATCTCCGGGGACCCGAAGTCGGGGAACACTCCCTGTTCGACGTCTCGGGTGACGAGTCGGTTCACGCTCGGCGCGACCTGGTCCGGGCAGTACCCGACCACGTCGCCCGGTCGGGCCCGGTCGTTCACTGCCGTGGCGACCGCGCCGGCCTGAGTGCGGTTCTCGTCGACGTTGCGGACCCCGCCGACGAGACCGAACAGCACGATCACGGCGATCAGGGCGTAGCGCACTCCCCGACTCCGGAACACCGTGATCCCGTAGGCGAGCGTCAGCACGAAGAGCGGGAAGACGATCGCCGCGTACCGCCCCTGGAACGCGCTGGCGGCGGCGTACGACGCGGTGAGACCGACCAGAAGCGTCGCCACCCAGACGATCCACTCCCACCGCACCGCCGGACGGGTCCGGAGGTCGAGATCGATGTGGCGCCGGCTCGACGCCGCCCCGAAGAGCGCGAGGAGCGGCAGCAGCACGAAGGCGATGAGCAGGACGTCACCTTCGAAGTGCTCCCCTCCTGCGAACTCCGAGAGCGCAAGGACGACACCGGTCGGAGGGACCGTCGACGTCGCCCACGGTGTGCCCGTCCGCGCGGCCTGGTCCAGGAACGTCGGCACCCACGGCAGGAACGCGACGCACCCGACCGCCACGGCAACGAGCGTTCGCCGGGCGGCACCGGGACGAGACGCTCGCCACGAGACGCCGACGAGACAGACGCCGACCACCGCGACCAGGTACAGGCTCCAGTACTGGGTGTAGAGCAACGCCGCGGTGACAGCCGCCACGGTCGCCAGCCGCGGCAACGTCGGATGCTCAAGCGCACGACGGACGGCCAGGTACCCGACCAGCACGAGCACCATCTCGAGCATGTACATGCGGTTCTCGGTCGAGTACCGGATCGCATACGCCGACGAGGCCATCACGACCACCGTCGTGACCGCGACCCACTGGCGCCGGGCCACCGAAGCGCCACCGAGACGGGCGCCCGCCGGCCAGCACAGGGCGATCGCAACGACGCCGAGCACGCCCGACAGCGACCGGACCGCGAGGTCGCCGGTCCCGAAGACCTTCATCCACCCGTGGAGGAGCACGTAGTAGAGCGGCGGTGCGCCGTCGTGCTCCAGCAGCGACACGAGGTCGCCGAGTGGACGTCGGGCGATGTTGGCCGTGAGCGCCTCGTCGAGCCAGAGGTCGGACGTGGTCCAGCACCGCAGCGCGATCCCGACCGCGACCGACGCGATCACGCCGACGAGGAACCATCGCCCGCGGCGCCCGTCGAACGGCCCCGGTTCCTCGGGCTGGACCTGGGCCGGCGGGACCGGCACGCCGGCCGTCATGGGGTGCTCATCACGGCCAGGGACTGTAGTGGTGACCCGAACGGAACTAGGGAGCCGCGACCGCGGGAACGACCTCGGCCATGAACCGCTCGAGGCTCTCCGTCTCGGGGAAGTCGCGGAACCAGAGCACGAACTCCGCGCACCCGGCGTCGACGAACCCCTGCACCTTCTCCGCGACCTGGTCGACCGTGCCGACGAGGTTGTCGCGCACGTACTCCTCGTGGTCGCCCCGACCCCAGAGCTGACCACCGCCAGCCGAATCGAGCCAGGCCTGGAGATCCCGGTCGGAATCGAACAGGCGACAGTCGGGCCCGTGGGTGCGCACGATCGAGTCGAAGTCGCGGCCGATGCGTTCGCAGTGGCCGCGCAACACCGCCGACTTGTGGACGAACTGGTCGAGACCGACCTGCCAGTTGGTGGCGTCGGCCTGCCGCGCCGCTATCGCGAGCGTGACCTGCTCGCCGCCGCCTCCGACCCAGATCGGCGGCAGCGACTGGATCGGCTTCGGATCGCAGTAGGCGCCGTCGAACTTCAGGTGCTGCCCCTCGAATGTGACCGTCTCCTCGGTCCAGAAGCGCTTCACCACCGTGAGGGTCTCGTCGAGCACCCGAAGCCGCTCCCGCGGCGCGAGGAACGGATAGTCGTACGCCTGGTACTCGCGCTCGTACCACCCGGCCCCGAGACCCAGGATGAGGCGGCCACCCGAGAACACGTCGATGCACGCGGTCTCCTTGGCCAGGAGCCCGGCGTTGCGGTAGCTCGAGCAGGTGACGAGCTGGCCCAGGCCGATCGTGCCGGTGATCGGCGCCAGTGCGGCGAGCGTCGTGAACGCCTCGAACACGTGCGTCGGTTCCCGCCGGGGCACCGTCTCGACGTGGTCGTACACCCAGAGGTGGTCGTACCCGACGCGCTCCGCGAGCAACGCGATCTCCTGGGTGCGGGCCCACGCGTCGGCTGCCCCCCACCCGGTGTACTCGAGCTTCCAACCCTGGGGTGCGAACGCGCCGAAGCGCAGGGTCACGTGAACTCCCAGTGCTGGATCTCGACCATCATCGGCAGCAGGTAGCCGATGTAGATGCTCGTGATCTGGAGCATCCCGTGATCCGTCGTCTCCTTGTCGATGATGTCGACGCGGTCGTCGTGCTCCCGGAACGCCACGGCCGCGCCCAGCACGGCGTCGAGCTCCTCCATGGTCGCGACCGACAGGCCGTAGTGGTCGAGGCGCGGGCACACCATCGGCTGGTCGTCGGCGATCAGGAAGACGAACTGCTCGACCTCGTGCACACCGAAGACGAGCTTCTTGCGGTCGACGGTCTCGGTCGGCAGCTCGTTCCAGCCGAACACCTCCCCGTAGAACCGGCACAGCTCGTTGCGCCCGGACTCGGCGAGCAGATCGGGGGGAACGCTCATCGCGACGTGGTTGAACCGCGGCTTGCGGAGCTCGGTCTTCATCGCCTCATCCTCCGGTGCCGGCTCGGGTCCGGGCTTCGGTTCGGGCGGGGGCGACGAGCACCTTCGCCGGGATCTCGCCCGCGCTGAGCCCCTCGATCGCACCGAGCAACCCGTCGAGACCGACGTCGTCGCGTTCCACCAGCAGGTCGGTCGGGAAGTCGGCGCGGGCGAGGAGCTCGAGTGCGGCCTCGAAGCCGCCGGTGTCGTAGCAGAAGGCCCCGGTGATCATCAGCTCGTTGAGCAGGATCCGGTTCGGATCGAAGCGCGGTGACCGCATCCCCGCACCGACGAGGACGAGTACGCCGGTCCGCTTGAGCTGCGCGAGCGCGGCCTCCATCGCGTGCGCGTTGCCGGAGCACTCGAGCGCCACGTCGAACGGCTCGTCGACCAGGTAGTTCGGTGAGGCCGGTGTGGTGAGCGACTCGGGTTCGACAACGCGTGCACCCAGGCGTTCACAGAGCGCGCGACGGGTCTCGGCCGGCTCGCTCACGACCACATCGGTGACGCCCATCGCGAGCAGGGCGGCGACGCTGAGCGCACCGATCGGGCCGCCCCCGGTCACGAGCGCCCGCTGACCCGGTTGCACCCCTGATCGGGTGATGCCGTGCAGCGCGACCGCGAGCGGCTCGGCCAGGGCCGCGTGACGCAGCGACAAGCCCGTCGGGACGCGTAGCAACTGCGCCTCCGGGACCTTGATGTAGTCGGCGAACGCACCTTGCCAGGGGTCGTCGCGCTCCCCCACCGCGCCGCGGCCGGAACACAGCGACGGCCGACCGGCGAGGCAGAACTCGCAGGCGCCACACCGCGGGCTGGGCCCTCCGACGACCTCGTCACCCACCGACCACCCGATCACCTCGGGGCCGACCGCGGCGACCGTGCCGGTGTACTCGTGGCCCTCGATCGCTCCGACCCGGCCCCAGCCCTCGATGACGAAGTGCAGGTCGGAGCCGCAGATCCCGCAGTGGCTCACCTCGAGGAGCACGTCGTTCGGCCCGACCTCGGGCACCGGTCGCTCCTGGACCTCGACCTTCCGGTCGCCCACGTAGACCGCCGCCCGCATCATGTCGCTCGCCGTGTCGCTGGTGTCCCCCATGCCGTCAGCGTGCCCGGAACCTGACACGAACGTCAAGTAGGCGCCGCCACCGAGCACGCCGACGCCACACATGGTGAGATGGGCCCATGACTGCAGACATCGTCATCCGTGGCGGCACCGTGTTCGACGGCACCGGGGCTCCGGGCGTCGTCCACGACGTCGCCGTCACCGACGGGCTCATCAGCGACATCGGCCCCCGCCTCGAGGGAGTGACCGAGCTCGACGCGGCCGGCTGTGCCGTCACCCCCGGGTTCATCGACGTGCACACCCACTACGACGCGCAGGTGTTCTGGGATCCGGCGCTCACGCCGTCGTCCTGGCACGGCGTCACCACGGTGGTCGCGGGGAACTGCGGCTTCAGCATCGCTCCGTGCCGACCCGAGCACCGGGCGCTGCTCGCCGACACGCTGCAGCATGTCGAGGACATGGACGTCGCGACGCTCGCGGCAGGGATCCCGTGGGATTTTGAGACCTTTCCGGAGTACCTCGACTCGGTCGAGCGACGCGGCGTCGCATTGAACTACGCCGCCTACGTCGGCCACACCGCGGTGCGGTTGTTCGTCATGGGCGACGACGGCTACGAGCGCGAACAGGCCACCGACGCCGAGATCGCGGCCATGCAGCAGGTCGTCGGCGAAGCGCTCGATGCGGGCGCGGCCGGGTTCGCCACCAGCTCGTCGACCACGCACGCCGGTTCCGGGGGCCGCCCGGTGCCCTCCCGTCTCGCCGACCTCGCCGAGCTCGACGCACTGCTCGAACCGCTCGGGCGACTCGGCAAGGGCGTCGCCGCGCTCCTCCCCGGCGAGCGGATCAAGCACGGCGACGTGTACGGCATCCAGCAGCGGATCGGTCGTCCCCTCACGTGGACCGCGCTCCTCACGTTCAAGGGATTCCCCTGGCACGAGGGGATCATCGCCGACAACGACGCCGCCCGAGCGGCCGGCGGCGACGTCTGGCCCCAGATCTCGGCGCGACCGCTCGTGTTCCAGATGAACCTGCGCGAGCCGTTCACGTTCAACATGGCACCCGCCTTCTCCGAGCTGATGGCGGAGTCCGACGCGGTCCGCCGGCAGCGCTACGCCGATCCGCAGTGGCGGGAGCGCGCCCTCGATGAGCTCGAACACAAGGTGATGCTCAAGCCGAACTGGAGCACCCTCGAGGTGGCGGAGAGCAGTGCCCACCCCGAGCTCGTCGACCGATCGGTGGCCGAGATCGCCGTCGAACGCGGCTGTTCCCCTCTCGACGTCCTCCTCGACATCTCGCTCGCCGAGAATCTCGAACCCCGCTTCCGTTCCGTGCTCGCCAACAACGATCCCGACGCGATCGCGTGGCTCCTGCAGCGAGAGGGTGTACTCATCGGCCTCGCCGACTCGGGTGCACACGTCAGTCAGCTCTGCGACGCGTGCTTCGCCACCGACCTCCTCGGCACCTGGGTTCGCGAGCGCGAGGTCATCGACCTGCCGCGTGCGGTGCACAAGCTCACCGGCGAGCCGGCCGCGGTCTTCGGGTTCGACGGGCCGGGCGGACGCGGCCTCCTGCAGGAGGGAATGGCGGCCGACATCGCCGTCTTCGATCCCGACACCGTCGCACCCGGTCCGCTGCGACGGGTACGCGACTTCCCGGCCGACGGCGAACGACTGGTCGCCGACGCACCGGTCGGGGTCACCCACGTCCTGGTCAACGGCGTTGCGATCCGGGTCGACGGCGAACCGACGCCCGACGCGGTCGCCGCGAAACCCGGTCGCGTGCTCCGCGGCGGTCGACCCTCGTAGGAAACATCGGACAGTAGGGTCATTCGGCGTGACGGGAGACACGGTGAACGGTCGGCCCGCGCGCGCAGGAGACCGGGTCGTCTGGATCGCCGGTCTCGCCGCAGGAGTGCTCTTCCTCCTCGTGCTCCTCGGCGGTCACTGGACCCTCCTGGGCCGCGACCCACTCGGGGGTTTCTACGACCTGCAGGCCCACAGCTTCGGTGACCTGCGGTGGGACGTCGCGGCAGGACCCCTCGGGATCGAAGCCTTCCTGATCGACGGGAAGGCCTACACCTACTACGGGCCGTGGCCGGCGGTGCTCCGCCTCCCCGTCACGCTGTTCACCCACGCGCTCGACGGACGCCTCACCCAGCTCTCGATGCTCCTCGCGTTCGGCGTCGCGCTCTTCTTCACCGTCCGGCTCACCAACCGGGTCCGGGTGCTCGTGAGCCCACACGACCCGGTCACGCGCGCGGAGCGGTGGACGGTCGCCGCCTTCGTGTTCGTCGTGGGCGCGGGCTCGGTGTTCCTCTTCCTCGCGAGCAGGGCGTTCGTCTACCACGAGGCCGAACTCTGGGGGGCCGCGCTCGCAATCGGCGCGTTCGAGTTCATCGTTGCGTACGCGACCGCTCCCGGACGCCGGAACCTCCTGATCGCATCGGGCCTCACGTCGCTGGCGTTCCTGACCCGGGGATCGGTCGGCGCGGGTCCGGTCGCGGCGCTCGGGCTCCTGCTGCTCGCGAGCCTCTGGGGTCCGACCCGCCGGTTCGTCGGGCTCCCCGAACGCGCCCGAGGACTCGGGACCTGGGTCCCACTCGGGATCGCCGTCTCGGTCCCGATCGCGCTGTACGCGGGTGTGAACTTCGCGAAGTTCGGAACCTTCTTCTCCCTCCCGCTCGACCAGCAGTACTTCTCCCAGATCAATGCCGCCCGTCAGGCTGCGCTCGACGCCAACGGCGGGAGCCTCTTCGGCCTGCG
>JBBRHS010000083.1:0-9662 GCA_038222385.1 Acidimicrobiia bacterium | reverse complement strand
GATTCGGCGAGTGGGAACGGGATCCTTGAAGCGCAGGAGTCGGATCGCGTCGGAAGGCGGTACGGGTGGCTGCACCGCGAGCTCGGGGAGCAGCGTGACCCCCACGCCGGCGGCGACCATCTGCCGCAACGTCTCGAGGCTGGTCGCCCGGAAGCCGCTGTGCTCGGCCGCGCCGGCGAGCTGACACACCGCGAGGGCCTGGTCGCGCAGGCAGTGGCCCTCTTCGAGGAGCAGGACGTGCTCGGCCGCCAGCACCGACACGTCGACGGGATCGTCGGTCGATGCGAGCGGATGGTCCGCCGGGACCGCGAGCACGAACTCCTCGGTGAAGAGATCCTCGCGCACGAGCCGATCATCGAAGACCGGGAGTGCCAGCACCGCGGCATCGAGCTTCCCGTCGCGCAGGCGCTGGAGCACCACCTCGGTCTTCTCCTCCACGAGCAGCAGTTCGAGTGCCGGGAACCGATGGTGCAATCGGGGCACCACGTGCGGGAGCAGGTAGGGCGCGATCGTCGGGAAGAGGCCGAGGCGCACACTTCCCGCCTCGGGATCCTGCGCGTGCTTCGCGATGCTGCGGATGTCGTCGGCCTCGCCGAGGATGATGCGCGCCCGTTCGACGACCTGCGCGCCGGCGGGGGTGAGCATCACCTGCCGCGGGCTGCGTTCGATCAGCTCGACCCCGAGCTCACGCTCGAGCTTCTTGATCTGGGTCGACAGAGTCGGCTGGCTCACGAAGCAGGCCTCGGCGGCGCGGCCGAAGTGGCGGTGCTCGGCCACGGCCACGAGGTACCCGAGATCGCGCAGGTTCATTGGTGACTCCTTCGGCGAGTTCGACCCTACGCCAGCACGGGCTGGAGCTTGCTCGACGAGTCGGCAGAGGAGCCGTTGGAGTCGCTGGATGGCTCGGGCGAACGGATCAGGTGGTCGAACGCGCTCAGCGCCGCGGTCGATCCCGCGCCCATCGCAATGACGATCTGCTTGTACGGAACCGTCGTGCAGTCGCCGGCCGCGAAGACCCCGGGGACCGACGTCTCACCGCGGGCGTCGATCACGATCTCCCCGCGTGGTGAGCGCTCGACGGTCCCATCGAGCCATTCGGTATTCGGGAGGAGCCCGATCTGGACGAAGACTCCCTCGAGGTCGACCGTCTGGTGCTCACCGCTCGCCCGGTCCTCGTAGCGCAGGCCGGTGACGCGTTCGCCGTCGCCGAGCACCTCGGTGGTGAGTGCACCCACGATCGTGGTCGTGTTCGGGAGACTCGCGAGCTTTCGTTGGAGGACGTCGTCGGCGCGCAGCGCGTCGTCGAACTCGATCAGCGTGACGTGGGCCACCACACCCGCGAGGTCGATGGCCGCCTCGACCCCTGAGTTGCCGCCGCCGATCACCGCGACCCGCTTGCCCTTGAAGAGCGGTCCGTCGCAGTGCGGGCAGTAGGTCACGCCCTTGTTCCGGTACTCGTCTTCACCGGGCACGTCCATCGCGCGCCAACGGGCGCCGGTGGTCACCACCACCGTCCGGGCGCGCAGCGAGGCGCCACTCTCGAACTCGACCGTCGCGAGCCCGCCGGGTTGGGCTGCGGGAACGAGCCGTTGCGCTCGCTGCAAGGACATGAGGTCGACGTCGTACTCCCGCACGTGCTGCTCGAGGGCTGCCACGAGACGCGGGCCTTCGGTGTAGGGGACCGACACGAAGTTCTCGATACCCATCGTGTCGAGGACCTGCCCACCGAACCGCTCCGCGACCAACCCGGTGCGGATTCCCTTGCGGGCGGTGTAGATCGCCGCCGTTGCGCCGGCCGGTCCCCCACCGACCACCAAGACCTCGAACGGTTCCTTGGCCGTGACCTTCTCCGCCTCGCGTTCGGCCGCGCCGTCGTCGAGCCGGGAGACGAGCTCCTCGAGGGTCATCCGACCCTCACCGAAGCGCTCGCCGTTCAGGAACACGGTGGGAACCGCCATCACCTGGCGAGTTTCCACTTCATCCGGGAAGAGCGCGCCGTCGATGGCGACGTGATGGACGTTCGAGTTGAGCACGCTCATGACGTTGAGTGCCTGCACGACGTCAGGGCAGTTCTGGCAGCTCAGCGACATGTACGTCTCGAACCGGTACTCGCCTTCGAGGCCCTCGATCTGGGCGACGAGCTCATCCGATGCGGCCGGAGGGTGGCCGCCCACCTGGAGGAGCGCGAGCACGAGCGACGTGAACTCGTGGCCGCTCGGGATCCCCGCGAACTGCACGGAGACGTCGGTTCCGACCCGGTCGATGCGAAACGACGGACGACGCGTGTCGTCGTCACGGCGTTCCAGTGAGATCCGGTCCGACATCGACGCGATCTCCGTGAGCAGTTCGAGGAGCTCGCCGGACTTCGGGCCGTTGTCGAGCGACGCGACGATGGCGATCGGGCGCGTGACCTTCTCGAGGTGGGCGCGGAGCTGCGTGGCGAGGGCTGTGTCGAGCATGGCCGGTCAGATCTTGCCGACGAGGTCGAGGGACGGGGCGAGCGTCTCGTCGCCCTCTTCCCACTTCGCCGGGCAGACCTCGTTCGGGTGCGCGGCGACGTACTGCGCGGCCTTGATCTTGCGCAGGAGCTCGACCGCGTTGCGACCGATCCCACCCGCGTTGATCTCGACCAGCTGGATCTTTCCGTCGGGGTCGATCACGAACGTGCCCCGGTCGGCGAGGCCGTCCTCTTCGATGAGCACGTCGAAGTTGCGGCTGATCGTGGCGGTCGGGTCGCCGATCAGGGGGTACTCGATCTTGCCGATCGTGTCCGACGTGTCGTGCCACGCCTTGTGGGTGAAGTGCGTGTCGGTCGAGACGCCGTAGATCTCCACGCCGAGGCGCTGGAACTCGGCGTAGTTGTCGGCGAGGTCGCCGAGCTCGGTGGGGCAGACGAACGTGAAGTCGGCCGGGTAGAAGAAGACGACCGACCACTTGCCCCGCAGGTCGGCATCGCTCACGGGCACGAACTCACCCTTGTGGTACGCGGTGGCGCTGAAGGGCAGGACTTCGGTGCTGACGAGTGACATCCGGGGATCCTCCTGGGGGTGAATGTTGATAGGCAAGATATACCCTCATTGGCAGATCCCATTCACTGTGTCGATCGATTCTCCCTACCGCGCCCATCGCGTTCCTCAATGACGGCCAGACGCCGGGTGCACTCGTGGAGCGGTTCGAGATGACGCACTTCGGCGTGATGAAGCACCTCGAGCAGCTCGAGGAGGCCGGGCTCGTCGTCGACAGGCGGCGGGGTCGGGAGAAGCTGACGCTCCCGGAGATGGGGAGGTTCAGAGCTTGATGAACGTGGAGTAGCGGTACAGCTCGCGGTACCCCATCCGCGCGTAGGTCGATTCGCCGAACGGGGACGCCTCGAGGGTGACGATCGACGCGCCACGGTCGAAGGCTTCGTTGGTGACCCGCCGGGTGACGACGTCGCCGAGGCCGTGGCCGCGGGCGTCGTCGAGACAGGCGACCCAGCCCACGTACCCGTCGCCCGACTCCCCTACCAGGTACACCGACGCGCCGGCGACCGTCCGACCGTCGTGCTCCGCGAGCGCGATCGCGATCCCCGGGTCGAGCATCACGTCGGGGTGATCGATCGTGGCGCGGGTGATCTCCTCGGGGATCGAGAGATGGCGGAAGGCGTGGCCGGCGATCTCGGCGTAGGCCCGCACGTCGGCCGGAGATTCGGCCAACCGCACGGTGACGCCGACGGGCACGGTGCGAGCTTCGAGCGGCTCGCCGCACACCATCTCGGGCGCCTGCGAGAAGTCGGCGAAGCCGCGACGGGTCAGCTCGGCGTGGAGCGCGGAATCGGAGTCGCGCACGAAGACGGCCGCCGTCTGCCCCGCGGCCAGCAGGAAGTCGGCCACCGAGTCGGCGAACGCCTCGGCCGACGATTCCGGCCCGGATCGGATCGCCAGGCGAGTCGCGGGGAAGTCGACCGCGCCCCGAAACGCGAGGATGCCGGGCTCGTCGAGGAGATCGGCCCCGTGGAGCCGGGCCTGGATTCGCATGAACCCGACGAGGTTCTCGTGCGCACGCTCGTCGATCGTCGGCATGGCCGCGACCCTAACGAACGACCGAGGGACGACCCACGAACGACCGACGAACGACTGACGGACGACCCACGAAGGCGGTCCGGTTTGCCCCCGGGCGCGCGCCGCGAGTGAGATCGGGTCATGACCGAAGTCACCCGCTTCCTCGAGGCGAACAAGGCCTACGCCGCGGCGCGCGCCAGCGTGGCCGACGCTCGGCCGAGCCAGAAGCTTGCCGTCCTCACTTGCATGGACGCCCGAATCGACGTGTTCGCCGCGCTGGGCCTGCATCTCGGCGAAGCGCACGTGCTCCGCAACGCCGGCGGTCGTGTCACCGACGACGTCCTGCGCAGCCTCGCACTCTCGTGCCACGTGCTCGGAGTCGACACGATGGTCGTCATGCAGCACACCCAGTGCGGCCTCGCCGGCGTGACCGACGAGGAGCTCCGACGGAGGACGGGTGCCGACCTCGGGTTCTTCCCGATCGACGATCACGCAGCCGTGCTCGCGGAAGACATCCAGCTGCTGATCGAGAAGCCGTTCCTCGAGCCGCTGCGATTCATCTCAGGGCTCGTCTACGACGTCGAGAGCGGCGCGATCGCCGACGTCGCCCGATGGGAACGCCCGGGGTCCTCCATCAAGGCGTCGCAGGCTGAGTCCCGAACCCGTGAACCCTGAACGCCCCGCCAAGGGCCCTCGGATCTGGCAGATCGTCGTGATGGTGCTCGTCGTGGGAGTGGTCGGCGGCTGGCTCGCGCGTACCTACCTCCCCGAGGCCCATCCCGATCGCGACTCGGTCGACGTGGGCTTCCTCCACGACATGACGACCCATCACCAACAGGCCGTGCAGATGGGTCTCGTGTACCAGCAGCGCGGCGTCGACCCGATGCTCGGCCACATGGCTCGGGAGATCGTCACGTCGCAGTCGGCCGAGATCGGCATCTTCAACCACATCCTCGACGGGTGGGACGAACAGGATCCGCCCGAACCGTCGATGGCCTGGATGGGTCGCGGCATGGTCGGTCACGCGATGCCCGGCATGGCGACACCGGCCCAGGTCGACACGCTCGAGCAGCTGAGCGGCGCCGAACTCGACGACGAGTTCTCCCGGCTGATGATCGCTCACCACGCCGGCGGCCTCGCGATGGCCGAGTACGCGGCGACGAACGCGACGAACGCCGAGATCCGCAGTCGGGCCCTCGCCATCGTCGAGGGTCAGCGTTCCGAGATCTCCGAGATCAATGCCCGTCGTCGACAGCTCGGCCTCGAACCCGTCGTCCCCTAGCCTCCGACCCGACCTCCAGGTCCCGGCTCGGCACGCGAGACACCCTCATGCGGGCGCTCTCCGGCGGGTAGCCAACGCGTCGCGCAGGTCGTCGAGGCGGTCGGGCACGATCCGCCACCACACCCACCGTCCCCGCTTCTCCCCCACGATGAGCCCGGCCTCGGCCAGGACCTTCGTGTGGTGCGACACCGTCGGCTGGGCCTTGCCGAGGGGCGCGAGGAGGTCGCACGAGCACACCTCGCCCGCGTCGGCGACCAGGCTCAAGAGACGGAGCCGCACCGGATCCGCGAGCGCCGCGAACACCCGGGCGAGATCGTCGGCCTCCTGTTCGCCGAGCGGAGCCGCCACCACCGACGCGCAGCACGCTCCCGCCCCGCTCTCCCGGTGCTCAGCATCGACCATCAGCGGCGCTCCTCCCCGAGAACACATGACCGAGAACACATGACCGCGAACACATGACCGCGAACACATGACCGCGAACACATTGACAACCGTCGATAGATTCGCGAGAGTCAACGTATCGACCGATGTGAATATACACCGGCACCGACCCCGGAGGAACCCATGGCTCGAGTCCAGCTCGCCCTGAACGTCTCGAACCTCGACGACGCGGTCGCCTTCTACTCCAAGCTCTTCTCCGCCGAACCCGCGAAGGTGCGGCC
This sequence comes from Acidimicrobiia bacterium, assembly GCA_038222385.1. Lineage (GTDB taxonomy): Bacteria > Actinomycetota > Acidimicrobiia > IMCC26256 > JANYLB01 > JANYLB01. The sequence goes on along the minus strand of JBBRHS010000083.1, from coordinate 3,678 downwards.
GGGCTACGCGAACTTCGCGATCGGCGAGCCTCCACTGAAGCTGGTGTTGATCGAGGGCAGCGGGTCGCCGGGAACGCTCAATCACCTCGGCGTCGAGGTGGAGAGCGCCGAGGCCGTCGCCGACGCGACCCGACGCCTCTCGTCCGACGGCCTCGCCACCGCGACCGAGGACCAGGTCGAGTGTTGCTTCGCGCTGCAGGACAAAGTGTGGGTCGACGGTCCCGACGGCGAACCCTGGGAGATCTACACCGTGCTCGGCGATGTGGAGATGGCGGCCGGCGAGCTCCGGACGGTCGAGCCCGGCGGCGACATGGCCGGACACGCGGCGATGTGTTGCACGAGCGCGCCGGCAGCCTCGGCGCCCTGCTGCTGACCCCGTGTCCGCCCGCTTCTCCGACGACCTGGTTCGTCGGGCCACGGCCGAAGGCGTCGGAACTGCTCTGCTCGTGGCGATCGTCGTGGGTTCGGGGATCTACGCCGAACGCCTGTCGCCCGCCAGCGTGGGCCTGCAGCTCCTCGAGAACTCGATCGCGACCGGTGCCGGGCTGGTCGCGCTGATCCTCGCGCTCGGTCCGGTGTCGGGCGCCCACTTCAACCCGGTCGTCACTCTCGCGGATCGGATCCTCGGCGGCACCACCACGCGAGATGCCGGCGTGTACGTGGTCGTGCAGGTGATCGGCGCCTGCGTCGGGGCGATGGTGGCCAACCTGATGTTCGATCTCCCGGCGGTCACCGTGTCGACCAACACCCGCTCGTCGAGTGGGCTCTGGCTCGGCGAGGTGGTCGCGACCTTCGGCCTCATCCTCGTGATCCTCGGCGTGGTGCGCGCCGGACGCGCGTCGGCCGCTGCGTTCGCAGTCGGGGGCTACATCGCCGCCGCCTACTGGTTCACATCGTCGACCAGCTTCGCGAACCCCGCGGTCACGATCGGTCGGTCGCTCACCGAGTCCTTCGCCGGGATCGCGCCGAGCAGCGTCCCCGCGTTCATCGTCTTCCAGATCATCGGCGGCCTCGCCGGGGTCGCGCTCGGCCACTACCTCAACCCGAACGTCCCCGCCGCCGACCTCATCGTCCCGCACGAACCACCCAACGCGAATGCCCAGGAGCAGCCATGACCGAGAGCCTGACCATCGAACAGAACATCGCCCTGCGGTCGGCCGCGCGACGACTCGCAACCGAGTTCGAGGGGACCTTCGGCGCAGAGACCATCGAGCGCTTCCTCGTCTCGAGCTACGACCAGTTCGCCGGCCGCGCCAGTATCGCGACGTTCCTCCCGCTCATGGCCGAGCGCTTCGCCCGACAGCGGCTCCACGCACTTGCCCGGGTCGAGGGCAAAGCCGAGGACGGGCTGCCGACGGTGCTCTTCCTCTGCGTGCACAACGCGGGCCGGTCGCAGATGGCGTTGGGGTGGTTCACCCACCTCGCGGGCGACCGGGCGGTCGCCTGGTCCGGGGGTTCGGAACCCGGCGACGAGGTCAACCCCGCTGCCATCGCGGCGATGGCCGAAGTCGGGATCGACATCTCCGGCGAGTTCCCCAAGCCCTGGACCGACGAGATCGTGCGGGCCGCCGATGTCGTCGTCACGATGGGCTGCGGCGACGCCTGCCCGCTCTTCCCCGGCACGCGCTACGAAGACTGGGAGCTCGACGACCCCGCGGGCCAGGGCGTCGAAGCGGTGCGCCCCACCCGCGACGAGATCGGCGACCGGGTGCGGGTCCTCCTCACCGACCTCGGCGTCGCGGTGCGCTGATCGCGCCCTGCTTCACTCGTACCGCAGGCCGATCTCCCGCAGGAAGTCGACGAACCGGTCGCCTGCGTCGGGCGCGCTCTCGCCCGGCGTGTAGGTCACGGCAGTCAGCTCGCCCGTGAACGGGCCGGCACCGCCGCGCTCGTAGCGGGCCCAAGACACCGGTGACGCACGATCGATGCCCACGTCGATCCCGCTGAACGGCGCCATCGCCCCCAGCATGACGAGACCCTCGACCACCGCGCGTTCCTCGTCGTCGACGATCACGCGCACGTTCCAGGTCCAGCCTCCCGGCGCGATCACCTCGAGCCGGACCGAACGGGTGTCGTCGAAGAGGGTCCCGGCCGAGACTTCCGTCATGGTGCCGAAGCCGTTGTGGACGAAGACCAGCTCGTCGTCGTCGTCGACGTGCAGTGAGTAGCCGCCACCCTGGTCGCCGTGGGCCACGAGCACCCCGCGATCGCCCTCACGGAAGTCGAGGTCCACGTCGACTGTGAAGCTCCGCCATTGGATCAGGAGCTGCGACCGGTATCGCTCGAGGGTGTGGAGACGGCGGAGCAGCCGGACCGGTTCCTTGAACGGCTCCTCGTAGGGCGGACGGGTGACGAATCGGACCCGGGAGCCCTCGTCGAGGGGGTACACCTGGTTGTCACGCGCCATCGCCTCCCACTGCGCCGCCATCTCGATGACGCGGTCCGGATGGTCGGCCGCGAGGTTCCGGAGCTCGGTCGGGTCGGCCCGGAGGTCGTAGAGCTCCCACTCGTGATCGCCGAACTCGGTGAGCTCCCGGTGCCGGGTGACGATCTCCCACCCTTCGCGGTAGTACCCACGGTGGCCGGCCATCTCGAAGTACTGCTCTCCGTGCGCGAGCGGCACGCTCCCGTCGCGCAGCGCGGGTGCGAGGGTGACCCCGGCGAGCTGCTGCAGTGCGACCCCGCCGCGGGTCGTCGAGCGTTGCACCCCGGTGAGCTCCAACAGCGTGGGTAGCACATCGGTGACGAACGCCCACTGGCTACGCCGCGCCCCCGCCGGAATCGCGCCACCACCGTTCGGCCACGACACGAGGAACGGCACCGAGTGGCCGCCGGCGTGGGTGTTGATCTTGTAGAGGCGCCAGGGCGTGTTCGACGCCATCGCCCAGCCGCGCGGGTAGTGGACCATCGTCTGGGGGCCACCGAGCAGGTCGATGCGCTCGAGGTCGGCGGCAGGGTCCTCGATGTCCTTCACGTTCTTCGACACCAGGCTGCGGAAGTAGGCCGAGGTCCCCGCGGCCTCACCCTCGCGGGACGCGCCGTTGTCGGAGAGGAACACGAAGATCGTGTTGTCGAGCACGCCGAGCTCGGCGAGACCGTCGCGGAGCCGACCCACGTTCTGGTCGACGTTGTCGACCATCGCCGCGAACACCTCCATGTACCGCGCGTACAGCCGCTGGTCGTCGGGGTTCAGGTCGTCCCACGCGGAGACGTCGTCGCCTTCCTCGGAGTTGCGGGGCGGGAGCTCCGTTCCCGGCGGGATCACGCCCAGGGCGAGTTGGCGCTCGTACCGCGCGGCCCGGATCGCGTCCCATCCCGCCGCGTAGCGCCCGCGGTGCCGTTCGAGATCCTCCGGCTTGCAGTGGAGGGGCGCGTGCACCGCCCCTTCGGCGAGGTAGCAGAGAAACGGCGTCGCCGGGTTCGACGCCTTCACCTGGGCGATCATGTCGAGCGCGCGGTCGGTGAGATCGTCGGTGAGGTAGTACCCGTCAGGGTATTCGTCGACCGCGACGGTGTGGTTGTCCTCGACCAACCGATGGGGCTGGTGGAGGTTCGTGAACGCGTCGAGGAAGCCGTAGTAGCGATCGAAGCCTCTCTGCAACGGCCACGACCTCTTCGGGCCGGCGTCCGACATGTCGGCGTCCTTGGTGAGGTGCCACTTGCCGAGCGCGAGCGTCG
>JBBRHS010000082.1:0-9708 GCA_038222385.1 Acidimicrobiia bacterium | reverse complement strand
ACTTCTCCTCGAGGTACTCCCGGTACATCTCGTGGCTGCCGCCGGCGTGACAGTCGGCGGAGATGATCGTGTAGTGCTCGTCGGTGCGCATGCCCATATACTTGCACACATACAACCTTCTCGGAAGTCCCCCGAACCGGTGCCCGCCGCCGACCCACCGCTGCGCACGATCCTCGAGTTCACCGAGTTCGTCGCCGCGGCCGCCGCCAGCTCGCGCCAGAAGGAGCGGGTGGTGCGGGCGGCCGGGGTCCCGATCACCGGCGCGGGGCTGACCGCGCTCCGTGCCGTCGACCGGCACGGACCGATCGCGGTGTCGGCGCTCGCCCGTCGCGTCCGGGTCGACCTCTCCACGATGAGCCGCCAGCTGCGACCGCTCGAGACCCTCGGGCTCGTAGTCCGCGACACCGATCCCGACGACGGTCGCGTCGCCTGGCTCACCATCTCCGGCAAGGGCGACCGCCTGCTCGCGCGGGTCGACCGGGCGGTGGTCGACGACTTCGACGCTGCGCTGGCCGGCTGGCCGCCCGGCGACCGGGCGCAGCTCGCCCAGCTCCTCGCGCGGTTCCAGGCCGGACTCGTCGCGAACCGGGCCACGGAGAACGCCGACGGCGCCCACCGTCCGTGACGGCCCTGTGAACGGTCCGGGCCGGAACGAGACGCTGACCGTTCCGCGGCCTAGGGTCACGCCTGGAATTTCGGGTCGGACTCACCACCACTCACGGGGGATCACCTTGCGAAGACTGTTCACGTTTCTCACCATCGGAATCCTCTCCGCCGGACTCCTCGTCGCGTGCAGCGACGACGACTCCAGCGACACCAGCTCGGGCTCCGACTCGAGTGCCTACGAGTACGTCAACGCCGACACACTCACCGTCGGCACCAACCTCCCCGCTCCCGGGTTCTGGGACGGCGACTCGCCCAGCGACGTCACCGGTGGGTTCGAGTACGAGATGGCCGTCGAGGCGGCGAAGCGTCTCGGTCTCACCAAGGGCGTGAAAGTCGTGAACGTGTCGTTCGACTCGCTCGTGGCCGGACAGGCGAAGGGATTCGACGTCGCGTTGTCGCAGGTCACGATCACCGACGAGCGCAAGGAGGCGGTGTCGTTCTCGGAGCCGTACTTCGACGGCGACCAGGGCGTGATGGTGCTGGTCGGCGACAACACCCCGATCACGACCGACGCCGAGGCGAAGGAAGTCCAGTGGGGAATCCAGACCGGCACGACCGCTGACGCGATCATGGAAGAGCTGGAGCCGACGAAGGAGCCGCGGCAGTATCCGGAGACGTCGCAGATGTTCGCGGCGCTCCAGGCGAACCAGATCGGTGCCGCCATGATCGACACCACGATCCTGCTGGCCCAGGCCGGCCAGGACGGTGGCCAGACCTTCAAGGTCATCGGACAGTTCAAGACGGGTGAGCAGTACGGCGCCGTCTTGCCGAAGGGCTCCAAGCTGCAGAAGAAGTTCGACAAGGTGTTGCAGGAGATGATCGCCGACGGCACGATCGCCGATCTCGCCAAGACCCAGCTCGAGCCGACCTTCGGCCAGGACCCGACCACCATCCCGGTGATCCCACTGCCGTAGGCGATTCGATTGCAGACCGAAGCACCGGCCCGACGTGACCCGCTCGTCGGGCCGGCATTCGGTTTCGCCATCGCGGGGTTCTGCGTGCCGATCGCGCTGTTCTCGGGAGTCGCGATCGTGCTCGGCCGCCGGGCCGAGCGTCGCATCGTCGCATCGCGTGGAACCGTCTCCGGGCTCGACCGGGCCCGGCGGGCGCAACGACTCGGTCAGATCGGCGTCGCGATCGGGATCGTCGTGCTGGTGGCGCTGTTCATCGCGACGCGATGGGAGAGCCTCAAGACGCTCCGCCTCGTCTTCTTCCAGTGGCCCGACATCACCGGGAGCTTCGACACCGTCTTCGAGGGCTTCCTCATCGACGTCCGGCTGTTCATCTACGCGGAGGCCGTGGTGCTCGTCTGGGGGATGGTGGTCGCGCTGTTCCGCATCATGCCGGGCACCGCCTCGACACCGCTGCGCTGGTTCGCGGCTGTGTACATCGACGTGTTCCGTGGCGTGCCCGCGATCGTCACCATCGCGCTCGTCGGCTTCGGGCTCCCGATCGCCGGCGTGAACCTCCCGGCGTTGCCGTTCGAGTCGGATTCGTTGTTCACCTACGGCGTGCTCGCGCTCGCGCTCGTGTACGGCGCGTACGTCGCCGAGGTGTACCGAGCCGGGATCGAGAGCGTGCACTGGAGCCAGACCGCGGCGTCGAGATCGTTGGGCCTCTCCTGGGGTCAGACGATGGGGAGCGTTGTGGTTCCGCAGGCCGTTCGCCGCGTGATCCCTCCCCTGCTCAACGACTTCATCGGTCTGCAGAAGGACGCCGCACTCATCACCACGATCGGCATCCTCGAGGGCTACGGCCGGGCGCGCATCTTCGCCAACGCGAACTTCTCCTACGCGCCGTTCATCGTGCTCGCCTGCCTCTACCTCGTGATCACCATCCCGATGACGCGGCTCACCGAGTGGCTCGTCCGGCGCGATCGCGACCGCATGCAGGCCGGTGCCTGAGATGACCGACGCCCTCCTGGAGATCCATGCGGCCGTGAAGCGATTCGGCGACCACGAGGTGCTCAAAGGCATCGACCTCGACATCGCGGAACACGAGGTGGTGTGCCTCATCGGCGCATCCGGTTCGGGGAAGAGCACCCTGCTGCGATGCATCAACGGCCTTCTCCCCCTCGACGGCGGATCGATCGTCGTCGACGGAACGACCGTCTCGCAGTACGAAGCCGAACTGAACTTCCTCCGGCGCGAGGTCGGACTCGTGTTCCAGAGCTTCAACTTGTTCCCGCACATGACGGTGCTGAAGAACGTCATGCTGGCTCCGCGCAAAGTGCTCGGCGTTCCGAGGGCGGAAGCCGCGGAACGCGCTCACGAACTGCTCGAGCGGATCGGGCTCTGGGAGAAGCGCGACGAGTACCCCGACCGGCTCTCGGGAGGTCAGCAGCAGCGGGTCGCGATCGTTCGGGCCCTCGCGATGCGGCCGAAGCTCATGCTCCTCGACGAGATCACGAGCGCGCTCGACCCGGAACTCGTCTCGAGCGTGCTCGAACTGGTGCGCGAGCTCGCCGTTGAGGGGATGACGATGATGCTCGCGACCCACGAGATGTCGTTCGCCCGGGAGGTCGCCGACCGGGTCTGCTTCCTCGACGCCGGCGTGATCGCGGAGATGGGCCCGCCCGAGCAGATGTTCACTGCGCCGAAGAACCCCCGCACCGCCGAGTTCCTCAAGCGGATCATCGCCGCCGGACGGCTCTGACGACTCAGGAGTCGATCGCCGGCCCGTACGACTCGTAGGGGCGGCCTTCGCGTTCGGCGAGCGCTGCCCCCGCGTCACGTTGCAACGGGCTGATGCCGCCCGGCGCCCACGGTCCGACGGATCCCGCGGCGCGCGCGGCCTGCGATACCGGGAGCACGTGGAAGCGCTCCCGCACCGCCTCGACCGGCAGCGCCGCGAGCTCGAACCAGTCGACCCGGAGGAAGTGACAGCTCCCGGGTTGTATGCGGACGCATAGAATCCTAGAGTGGAGACATGAGCACCGTGATGATCCGTCGCCCGACCACCCCGCCCGTCGCGGAGGTGGCGGCTCCCACCTTCCGGCTCGACCGACCGCTGACCGATCTGCGGGCGGGCATCCGCACCGACGCCGCGTGGCGGTCGTGGCGGCTGCTCGCGTCCGACTGGGAACAACGCCTGCGGGCCGACGGCGTGGCCTCGGTGACGACCGTCGAGACCCACGGCCAAGTGGGCGACACCGGGGCCGCCGACCGCAGCCACATCGGCGCGCTCGCCGAAGCGGTCGACTTCGCGATCGTCGGGCTCGGGACGTGCGGGTCGTGCACATCGTTCGCGATCGCCGACGCCGTCGCGATCGAGCAGCGCGAGCGGCCGGTCGTCGCGGTCGTCACCGACGAGTTCGCAACGCACGGTCGCAACATGGCGAAGCACCTCGGTCACGGCGACCTGTCGGTGCTCGTGCTCCCCTATCCCCTGGAAGCCCGCCCCGACGCGGAGCTCCTCGAGATCTCGGCCGAGTACTACCCGCAGGCCCTCGCGCTCCTCGGCGTCTCGAGATCAGCAGAGGTGGGCGCGTGACACTCACCGGCGCGCAGGTCGAGGTCCCGGCCGACCCGAGGGCGTTGTACGAGCTGTCGCTCATCGAGCAGTGGGGCGACGGCGCGCCGGTGCTCCCGCCGACCGACGCCGCGATCGAGGCGTTGCTCGCGTACACGCCCGATCCGCCTGATCACGTCGTGGGCGTGCTCCCACCGCAGTACGGAGTCGCGACCGTCGAGCTCGTCGCCGCGAACGCAGCGATGGCGGGCGTGCAGCCCGGGGCATTCCCCATCGTGCTCGCGGCCCTGGAGGCGATCCTCGTGCCCGAGTGGAACGCGTTCGGGCTGACGACCACCACGTCGAGCGTCTTCCCGATGCTCATCATGAACGGACCGTCGCGCGACGACCTGGGCATCGACTACCGGGCCGGGTGCATGGGCGGGGCTGCGGGTCGGGGCTCGATGACGATCGGACGGGCCGTGTCACTGTGCCTGCGCAACATCGGGGGCCAGCGCGCCGGCGAGACGTCGCGCACGGTCTTCGGCCAACCAGCCCGGTTCGGCATGTGCTTCGGTGAGTGGGAGGAGCGGTCGCCGTGGCCGTCGCTCGCTCAGCGCCGGGGCTTGCCCACCGACCTCGACGTCGTGACGGTCCACGGCGGGAAGGGAACGTTCCCACTCGCCGACATCCACAACGACGATCCCCGAGGCCTCCTCTTCCTCCTCGCCAAGAGCATGGCCTACCCCCTCGCCAACATGTACCTCGGCAACGCCGACAACGGCGAGGTCGTGCTGGCGGTCAACCCGATGTGGGCCGAGCGCTTCGGCGCCGCGTTCCCGGAGATGACCGACCTCCAGGCGTTCCTCCACGAACACGCCTGGCAACCACTCGACCTCTGGCCCGCGGCCAACCGAGACATCCTCGTGAGCAAGGGCCGCGTGGGCAGCCGCAACCGGGTCTTCCTGACTGCGCACCCGGACCAGATCGTGCCGGTCGTGTGCGGCGGGCTCGGCAGCCTGCACGCAGTCGCCCTCCCGAGCTTCGGCGAGAGCGCGATGCAGAGCGTGGCGGCGCGGACGCTCACATCGGGGGCGCGATGAGCATGGATCCGCAGGGTGTCGCCGATGCGGTCGACGAAGTCGGTCGGGTGCTGCGGGCCGACGGCGCCGACCTGCTGCTGGTGGAAGCCGACCCGAAGACGTTGCGCATCCGACTCCGACTGCGCCTCGACCGCGTCGAGTGTGCCGACTGTGTGCTGCCACCGGGTCAGCTCGCGGAGACCGTCACCGAGGCCATCCGCCGACGGGTGTCGGGTGAGTTCGAACTGCTGCTCGAAGACCCCCGCAACGGGTGACCCGTGACGCATGACGGGTGAAGCGGGCCGACTCTGGAGCGTGCTCGTCGACGTGTACCAACCGGTGCTGCGTGACGTCGTCGCCGACCTCGAGGGTCAGGCCGGGATCGACTCCGGCACCTACTCCGTGCTCGCCTACCTCGACCGCGCCGACGGCTCGATGCGCCTCGGTGCGCTGCACGCACTGATGCGCGTGCGCTACAGCCAGCCCGGCCTCAGCCGACTCGTGCAACGCATGGAAGCCGACGGGCTCCTGGAACGGGCCGTGGATCCCGACGACCGCCGGTCCACGGTGGTCACCCTCACTCCCGCCGGACGGTCACGGTTCCGGACCGCGCACACCGTGTACGAGACGGCGCTCGACCGGCACCTGGGTGCGTTCGTCGACCCAGCCGAGGCGCGGGCGCTCACCGGCGCCCTCGAACGACTCGCCGGTGCGATCAACGGGCGACGAGCGACGCCGGATTCGACGCCACCATCGTCCGGATCTCGTCGGACGTGATCCCTTCGTCGGCCAGGGAGTCGGCGAAGCGTTGCAAGCCCTCGGCCGGCGGATCGTTCACCGCCTGGCCGTAGTCGCTCGCCAGCGTGCAGCGATCCACTCCGATGCGGCGGGCCGCGCCCGCGAGATCCGCCACGGGCCGGGTCGCGAGTGCTCCGATGCACGTGAGTGCGCACAGCTCGATCGTCGCGCCGAGGTCGGCGAGCTCGGCACACGCTTCGACGCTCAGGTTCGGACCCGCGAGCTCCTCCATCGCGTGGGTGACCAGCACCTTCTGGCGGCGGCCGTACGCGCGGGCGACCGCGTGGTGCTCCGCGGCCGTGGTGTGTCCGGTGGCGAGCACCGCGTCGTGCTCACGGCAGAGGTCTGCGATCTCCCGGACCTCGGGAAGCAGCTCGTCGTCGTCGTCGAGCACGGCGAGGCCGGGGCCGGGGATGCCGAGCTGGGCGGCCACTCCATTGGCGACGTCTTGGCGCGACGACAACGTCGGCAGCCACACGATCCGACCGCCGAGCGCGAGCGCGACCTCGACCGCGGTCGGGTTGAGCCCGCCGATCTCGTGGTCGCAACACACTCCGCCGAACACGTCGATCCCGTCGACCACTTCCGCGACGACCCGCGCCAGCTGGGCCGTCGGTTCGTTGTGCGACTTCAACAGCACGCCCGCGTGACCGGCGTCGCGCGCCTGGGCGGCGGCCCCGATCGCGGTGACCGACCGCTGCCGGTGCGCGTCGGGCCCGTAGTGGCAGTGCAGATCGATCGCCCCACTGATGTCGACGGTCACAGGAGGCAGCTTCGCAGATCCCACCACCACGCGAGTTCGTACACTTCTGGTCCTATGCGGACCGAAACGCCACGAACTCCGGGGGTCGGGTGAGATATCCGGTGGGGGTGGTCGACATCGCGTACGCATCGGAGGGTGACGTCGGGAGACGGGCCGAGCTGGCGAGGACCGACGGGTTCGACCACATCGACGTGATGCTGGGCACCGATCCGGCGACGCTCGTGCTCCCGATCGGCTGCCCGACTGCGTTTCCCAAGCCCGAACCCACATGGTGTGCGACGCCCGCGCCGCCCGATGGTGAGGGCGCGTGGGAACGCACGGTCCGGTGGTGGCGGGCCGCGCCGCAGGCGCTGTGCGAGCCGTGGGCGGGCGCGTCGGTGCACTCGATCGAACAGGTCGTCGCCCTGCGAGACGAGGTGCCGGGGCTGCGGTTCCTCGTCGACACCGGTCACGTCACCGACTGGGGTGGCGACGTGCTCGAACTTCTCCCGTACGCCGCGCACGTCCAGCTCCGTGATGCCCGCCCCGGCGCCACCCAGGTCGCGCCGGGAGAGGGCGACGTCGACTTCGCCGCGGTCCTCCGGCGGCTCGACGAGCTCGACTACGGCGGCGTGCTGTCGGTCGAATACTTCGACCTCCCCGAGCACGGGTGGGGCTGCGAGGATCCAGTCGCGTACGCGACCGCGCTGCGGGAGCTCGTCACGACGCTCGGCTGAGCGCGGCGCCGGCGGTGCCCATGAGATCGAGGAAGTTGTCGCAGTAGAAGCGCTGCCGGACCTCGGCGTCGAGCGCACCCAGCGACGCCTCGAACCGCTCGACCGGCCGTCGACCCCCTTCCACGTGGGGGTAATCGGACGAGAACATGCACACCTCGGGACCCGACTGCTCGATGATCCAGCCGACGTCTTCGGTCGGGTACGGGGTGAAGCGGACCTGCCGGCGCACGTAGTCGCTCGGCGACAGGGTGAGCGCCTGCAGGCGTTCCTCGTGGCGCCGGAACGCCTCGAACGCCGACTCCATCTGCCGCATCCACGACGGCACCCAGATCGCGCCCTGTTCGATCACGCCGATGCGCAGCTCGGGGAACCGCTCGAGCACGCCGTCGAAGATCATCGTCGCGAGCGTCTGCGCGGGCGGGCCGGGTATCCCCATGTAGTCGACGGAACGGAAGTTCTCCTCGCCGCCGTGGAAGTCGGGCGGGATCGGCAGGCCGTTGCGGAAGTAATTCGCGTCGATGAGGTCGTCGGTGCCCCCGACGTGGAACACGATCGGGATCCCCGCCGCCTGGGCGCGAGCCCACACGGGGTCGAGACCGACGTGACTCGGCGAGTGACCGGGCGGGCACCCCGACGCGACGAGCAGCGCGGCCGCGCCGGTCGCGATCGCCTCATCGGCCATCGCCGCCGCGCGGTCGAAGTCGACGAGGGGCACGTAGGCCGTCGCGAGGAGGCGCGGGTCTACCGAGCAGAACTCGAGCAACCCCCGGTTGTGGGCCCGGGCGACGCCGTACGCGAAGTCGACGTCGGCGCGGTGCTCCCAGTCGTGGAGCCGGCGGTTGTGGAACGTGTTGAACACGAGCTGGCTCGAGAAGCCGAGCAGGTCGAGCGCCCGCGAACGGTCGTCGGCGACGAACGCGCCTGTCGCGGCGAAGTTCTTGCGCTGCATGATCTCGTCGGCCTCGACGGCCCGGTACTCGTCGGACGCGTGCTTCGCGGCGAGCCTGGTGAACGCGGCGTCGAGATCGCGGAGCTGTTCCGCGGGGTCACCGGTCTGGCGCAGCTCGTTCCCGCTGCTGAGCGCGAGCGGCGCGATGCGATCGCGCAGCTCGGGATCGGCGTGGTCCCGGAGCCACGTCGGCGTCTCCATGATGTGCGCGTCGGCATCGTGCACCACACGTCCGCTCACGTAAGCCATGACGTCGGCTCCCCTCCCCTCGGCGGACCCGTCGGGTCCGACCCTACCGGGCCGGTTCGCACGGGGACATTCGCACGGAGACACCGGTGTACGACGGACGCGCGTCGGGTAGGACGAGCGGGTGAAGTTCCGCAAGGGGGCCCGGCTCGACACCGGCCAGGTCGAGGATCGCCGCGGTGCGGGCGGAGGCGGTGGACTGGGCGGACTCGGCAGCCTCGGCGGTCGCGGCGGGCGCGGTGGGATCGGCGGCAAGGGGGCCGCGGTCGGTGGCGGTGGCATCGTCGTCCTGCTCGTGCTGGCACTTCTCGCCTTCGCGACGATGCGCGGCGGTGGCGGCGAGAGTCCGCTCGGGCTCGGGAGCGGCAGCGACCCGACCGATCTCGGGACGACGTGCCGCACGGGCGCCGATGCCAACCAGCGCGACGACTGCCGCATCGTCGCGGTCGTGAACTCGGTGCAGGACTGGTGGGACGGCGCGGTCGACGGCTACCGCGAGGCACCGACCGTGCTCTTCGACGGGCAGGTCAGCACGGCCTGCGGGAACGCGACGTCGGCCGTTGGCCCCTTCTACTGTCCGGCTGATGCCAAGGTGTACGTCGACCTCGGTTTCTTCGACGAGCTCCAGTGCACATTCGGGGCCCGCGGCGGGCCCTTCGCGGAGGCGTACGTCATCGCCCACGAGTACGGCCACCACGTGCAGAACCTCGCCGGAACCAACGCGGGCACGGGTGGCGACGCGACCGGTCCCCGCTCGGGCTCGGTCCGGCTCGAACTGCAGGCCGACTGCTTCGCCGGCGTGTGGGCCGCGCACGCCGTCGACACCGAGCTCATCGAACAGCTCACCGACGACGACATTGCCGATGGTCTCGACGCGGCGGCGACCGTCGGCGACGACCGCATCCAACAGCAGGCCCAGGGTCGGGTCGATCCGGAATCGTGGACCCACGGCTCAGCGCGTCAGCGTCAGCGCTGGTTCTCGATCGGCTACCGCAGCGGCAACCCGAATCGCTGCGCCACGTTCGCGCCCGACGCACT
>JBBRHS010000081.1:0-9775 GCA_038222385.1 Acidimicrobiia bacterium | reverse complement strand
GGTCGGCCGGCGAATCCTGTCCCACCCAGTCGGTACCCTGACCGTATGGAGAACCTGCTCGACGTCGAGCCCGCGACGGGTGAGATCGCACTGGCGCACCCCGGCGCGCACGCCTGGGTCGGTGGGCCGTTGCTCGAACGGGGGGAGCGCGAGGCAGCGCTCGACCTCGCTCTCGCGCCCGGAGCGACCCGGCCCGTCGGGGCGGGGAACCGGGAGCGGGCCGAGGACCCCGACCCCTACCGGTTGTGCTTCGAGCGGGACCTCGACCGCGTCAAGCACTCCCGGCCGTGGCGTCGCCTGGCCGGCAAGTGCCAGGTGTTCGTCGCCCCCGAAGACGATCACCTCCGCACCCGCCTGACCCACGCAGTCGAGGTCGCGCAGGTCGCCACCGGAATCGCCCGGGCGGCCAACCTGTGCGTCCCGCTCGTCGAGGCGATCGCACTGGCGCACGACTGCGGCCACGGTCCTGCCGGCCACGCCTCCGAGGAGGCCTTCAGCCCGTACCTGGCCGACGGTGGGTACGACCACGCCGTGTACGGCGCCGACGTCACCTTGGCCCCCCTGAACCTCTGTGCGGAGACCCTCGACGGCGTCCGCAACCACTCGTGGCGTCGTCCGGCCCCGGCCACGCCGGAGGGTGAGGTCGTGGCCTGGGCCGATCGCATCGCGTACGTCTGTCACGACTTCGAAGACGCGGTCCGGGCCGGGATCCTCGTGGCCGACGACCTCCCTGCCGAGGTGCGCGACGTGGTCGGTTCCCGTCGGTCCCAGCAGATCGGCACCTTCGTCCTCGCGGTGCTCGACGCGATCCGGCGGACCGGCTCCATCGGGATGACCCAGCCTGCGGCGTCGGCCCTCGACGCCTTCCGGGCCTTCAACTTCGAACGGATCTACCTTCGACCCGCCGCGTGCCGACAGGCCGACCGCGCGATCTTCCTGCTCCGGGGGCTCGTCGAGCACTTCGCCGACGCGCCGCTCCGCATCCCCGAGGTCGCGGCCGGCACCGTCGCACCGGTCGAGGCCGGCTCACCCGAAGCCGCGGCCGAGGCGGTGCGCTACGTGAGCGGCATGACCGACCGATTCGCGCTCGGCCTCGGTGTCGAGCTCTTGGGCTGGCGCCCCGACGATCTTCCCCGCGGTGTCTGACACCTGCGTCAGCGCGGTGGTGTCGACGGCATGAAGTGCAGGCGCCGAGCGCGGCGCACTGCCGTAGGGTGAGGGCAGATGGGAATCCTCGACGAGGACGTGGCGCGGGTCCGTGAGTCGACCGACCTGGTCGCACTCGCGAGCGAGCACATCGCGGTCAAGCGCGTCGGCCAACGGTGGATGGGCCTCTGCCCCTTCCACTCGGAGAAGTCGCCGTCGTTCTCGATCAACCCGCAGCTCGGCGTCTGGCACTGCTTCGGTTGCCAGAAGAGTGGTGACGCGATCACGTTCGTGCGCGAGGTGGAGCACCTCGACTTCGTCGGCGCGGTCGAGCGGCTCGCGGCGCGCGCCAACATCACGTTGCGCTACGACGACGCGTCGCACACGAAAGATCGACAACGCAAGACTCGATTGGCCGAAGCGGTGGGCGCGGCGATCGACTTCTACCACCAGCGGCTGATCACGTCCGACGACGCGGGGAACGCGCGGCGCTACATCCGCAGCCGTGGGTTCGACGGCGACGCGGTGCGCCAGTTCGTGATGGGCTGGTCGCCCGACAAGTTCGACGTGCTGAGCAAGCACCTCCAGCAGGCGAAGTTCGCGCGCGAAGACATCGTCGGCGCAGGGCTCGCGTTCGTGAACCGCACCAACTCCCTGCAGGACCAGTTCCGCGGTCGTTTGATGTTCCCGATCTACGACGGCCGGGGCGACCCGGTCGGCTTCGGTGGCCGTGCGCTCGAGGGTGGGCAGGGTCCGAAGTACAAGAACTCGCCGGAGACGCCGATCTACCAGAAGAGCCGGCTGCTCTACGGCCTGAACTGGGCCAAAGCCGAGATCGTGGCCCGGGGCGAGGTGGTGATCTGCGAGGGCTACACCGACGTCATGGCCTTCGCGCTTTCGGGAGTCCCGCAGGCGGTCGCCACCTGCGGCACCGCCCTCGCCGACGAGCACTTCCAGATCCTCAAGAACCTCGCCCGCAAGGTGACCCTCGCCTACGACGCCGACTCCGCCGGCCAGGCCGCCGCGGAGCGCTGCTACCAGTGGGAGCAGAAGTTCGAGGTCCAGTTCCAGGTGGCCGACCTCCCGGCGGGCCGCGATCCCGCCGATGTGTGGCGCGACGACCCGGAACGCCTCGCGAAGGCAGTGAGCGAGGCGACGGCATTCCTCCAGTTCCGCATCGACCGGGTGCTCGCGGCGGCGGATCTCTCGTCGCCCGAAGGACGGGCCCGCGCCGCCGAAGATCTCGTTCCGGTGCTGCGTGAGCACCCGAACGAGCTCGTGCGTGAGGGCTACATCCAGCGGGTCGCGGGAACGCTCGGCGTGGAGCACGCCTGGTTCAAGGACGCGATCGCCCGCAACACCGCGCCGAGACCTCGGATCGAACCGCGTCGTGCACGGACTGCGCAGTCGATCGACCCCCGTGAGCTCGACCTCCTCCGCTGGGCGATCCACCGTCCCGAGCTGGTCGCCGACTGGCTCGACGAGGGGTTCTTCGCCGATCCGCTCGCCCGTGAGGTCTTCATCGCCCTCGACAGCGCCGACACGGTCCCGGGTGCGATCGAATCGGCAACGGGCGAGGTGCGGGCGATCCTGGAACGGATCTCGGTCGAGGAACCCGAGGTGGGCGACGAGACCACGCTGCGGGCCCGATTGATGGCGAATGCCGTCGAACCGGCCGCGCAGCGCAAGCTCGACGAACTTCTCCGGTCAGGTGACGACCGTTCCGCGCCGATGAAGGTCCTGCTCGACGAACTCGTGCGCGGCCGGACCCAGGGCGAGTGGAAGCGCGCGGAACAGGCAGCCGGACAGTTGGTAACGTGGATCACGGGCGTGGCGGAGGAGTAGGACACCATGGTGGCCGAATCCAATCCTGAAATCGACGGATCGAAGCCGGAGACTCCGCTCGCATCGGTGCACCCGATCGCGCCCGCAGGTCTCGACGCGTCCGACGCGACCGACGTGAGCGGCGGGCCGGTGTCGGACGACGTCGCCGCGTTGCTCGCCGGTGTTCGCGAGCGCGGTTTCGTCACCACCGGGGAGATCTTCGCTGCGCTGCCCGATCTCGAACCGGAGACGGCAGAGCTCGCGGCGATCTACGCGAACATCCGTGCGTCGGGTGTCCAGGTCGTCGACGAGATCGTCGAGGAGCTCAAGCGCGAAGACGAACGCCGCGCCGGTCGTGCGGGTCCCGACACCGAGGTCGCGCACGAAGCGCCCGCGCCGATCGCGCCGGTGCTGCCGCCCACCGTCGAACCGACCACTCCCGCGGAAGCGCCGCCGCTCTCGGCCGGGACGCTCGCCGCCCGCCGCAGCCGGGCGGCCGAGCGCCTCGACCGGCCCCCGATGGAGACCGGAAGCTTCGATCCGGTCCGCATGTACCTCAAGGAGATCGGGAAGGTCCCGCTCCTCACCGGCCCGCAGGAAGTCACGCTGGCCATGCGCATCGAAGCCGGTCTCGCCGCCGGCGACCGCCTCCACGCCGAGGAGGGCCTGTCGGAGGGCGAGCGCTCCGGACTCGAGGCCGTCGTGGCCGACGGTGGCCTCGCCAAGCGGCAGCTCACCGAAGCGAACCTCCGGCTCGTCGTGTCGATCGCCAAGCGATACGTCGGTCGCGGCATGGCGCTGCTCGACCTGATCCAGGAGGGCAACCTCGGCCTGATCCGTGCCGTCGAGAAGTTCGACTACACGAAGGGCTTCAAGTTCTCCACCTACGCGACGTGGTGGATCCGTCAGGCCATCACGCGCGCGATCGCCGACCAGGCCCGCACCATCCGCATCCCGGTGCACATGGTCGAGACGATGAACAAGGTGCTGCGGGTGCAGCGTTCGATGCTCCAGGAGCTCGGCCGCGAACCGACCGTCGACGAGATCGCGGAGAAGGTCGAGATGACCCCCGACCGCGTGCGCGAGATCCAGCGGCTCGGTCAGGAGCCCGTCTCGCTCGAGACGCCGGTGGGCGAGGAAGACGACAGCTTCCTCGGCGACTTCGTCGAAGACCCGAACGCGACCGCCCCGGCCACCGCCGCGGCCCGCGCGCTGCTCACCGAGGCGATCGAAGAAGCGCTCGAGGAGCTGAACGACCGCGAACGTCAGGTCGTGCGGCTGCGCTTCGGCCTCGACGACGGTCAGGTGCGCACGCTCGAAGAAGTCGGGAAGGAATTCGGCGTCACCCGGGAACGGATCCGCCAGATCGAGTCGAAGACGTTGGCGAAGCTGCGTCACCCGACGCGTTCGCAGCGCCTCCGCGACTACCTCGAAGAGCCCTGAACCGACGGTTCGTTCTCGTCGACCAGCACCAGCTGCACCGGCTCGTCGTTGCGCGTCCGGATCCGCTCACGACCCAGGTCGACCGCAGCCTTCACCTTGTGCAACGGCTTGGTCTTGCGCACCCGGTAGATCGTGCGGTTGATCTGGTGGTACCGCTCGCGGCCCGCCCGTGAGCCGAGGTAATAGCCGACCGCCAGGCCGACTCCGAGTCCGATCCGAAATCGCGTCATGGGCTCTTCCTACCCGAACCCGTCCCGTCTCGCACCTTCTCTTTGCGGATCGAACACACGTTCGATACTCTCGAGGTCGGCCAAGGAGGGCGCGATGGGGTACCGGGGGAAGGTCGTCGAGCAGGAACGGGCACGCGACCTGCGCGCCGAAGGCAAGACCCTCGTCGAGATCGCAGCGGAGCTGGCGGTGAGCAAATCGTCGGTCTCGCTCTGGGTCCGCGACGTCGTCTTCACGCCCAAACCGCGCCAACGCCCGATGTTCAGATCCCCCAGCCCCCTCCACCTCGCCAAGCTGGCCGAGATCGACGAGATGAACCGGCGCGGCATCGAGCGGATCGGCACCCTGACCGACGACGCCTTCTTCGCCGCCGGCGTCGCTCTGTACGCAGGGGAGGGGGGCAAGACCGATGGTGCCGCCACATTCGCGAACTGCGATCCCGGGATGATCGCCTACTTCTGCGCCTGGCTCAGGAAGTATTTCCCCATCGACGAGTCCCGACTCCGAGTGCGGCTCTACCTCCATGTCGGCCTCGACCTCGACGCGGCGGAGGACTACTGGTCTCGACTCACCGGGATCCCGCGATCGCAGTTCGGCAAGGCCTATCGAGCCGTCCGCGATCCGAGCATTCGCAGGAACAAGCAGAGCACGGTCTGGCCCGAGTCGACTACTCGTGTTCCCGAACCCACCGCCAGGTGATGGGGCTCGTCAGAGCTTTGCTATCGTCAGAAGCCCTTCCGGGGTAGCTCAGTCGGCAGAGCGTTGGATTGTTAATCCAAATGTCGCGAGTTCGAGCCTCGCCCCCGGAGCTGTGGGACTTGTCACGATCCCGATCTTCCCGAGTCCCGACTTCGACGCCACCGCCGCGTTCTACGCGACGCTCGGATTCGTCGAGCGGGGTCGTTGGGAGCGCGAGTACCTGATCCTCGCTCACCCGAACGGGCTCGAGCTCCACTTCTGGTCCCACGCCGACCTCGATCCGGCCAGGAACGAGGTCGGCTGCTTCGTGCGTTTCGACACCGTCGACGAGTGCCGCGTGCTGTACGACGCGTGGTCCGCGGCGGCGAACCTCCCGCCCGCCGAGAGCCGGGCGATCCCGCGCCTCCACGCTCCGAACGAGGGACCCGACGGCTCGGTCGAGTGGGCGCTGATCGACGTGCACGGCAACCTCCTGCGGCTCGGCGCCTTCCCACGCTGAGCCCTGGTAGAACGCTGCGCACGGGGCCGTAGCTCAGTGGTCAGAGCAGGGGACTCATAATCCTTCGGTCGATGGTTCGATCCCATCCGGCCCCACGAACAAGCCCAGTCCAGGGCCGCACGCCGGCCGATACTGAACGGCGGGAGCAGTCTGGAACGAGAGAAGCTACGAAGGGCGGTTCAGCGGCTCAAGAAAAGCAGGAGCACTGCCGTCACCACGATCGAGAGAAGAACGGAGCCAAGGCAACCGAGCCGATTCGAGTAGAAGGCAAACACGGCTACACGTGGAGGGCAGCGTCGGCGTCGCCCCAGGTCCGTGGTGCATCTTCCAGTTTCCAGAGGCCAAGTACCGCCCCCAACAGCCTTCCGAGCATGTGATTCTCCTCATCGCCTCCCCCACGATGAAGGAGCACCAAGCCCCTTGCCGCCCGGCGGGGCACACAAACGTGACCGGCGTCATCTCACGCTTCGGACGGGCGCTGCCACCCCTCCCACGAGGGAAATCGTGCAGCCGAGCTTTTCCATCCGCGCCCCGGACCGCCGGTTCGACCCTCGCGCAGGCTTGGTTCGCGAGGACGCTCAGGTCGGGTGGGAGAGCCGCCTGCGTCGAGCCTGTCCCGTTGCCAGCAGGTCGTGGATCTCCGGTTCGAGGTCACGCAGTTGGGCACCGGCGTCGAGGAATGCTTCGCGGACGACCTCGGTGACGACTCCACTGGCCATCATGTCGGACCCCATCGCTCGGAGCACGTCGTGACGGGGCTCGAGCACGAGGACCCGCCGACCGGCGGAGCGCAGCCGCCGCACCTCTTCGCTGAGCCGCCGACCGGCGAACCGCCGCACGCCGGCGCCGAGACCCCATCCGACGGGCGAGCCCGCTGACATCGGTGACACCACGATCACGAGATCCAGGTCGCAATGTCTGAGCAGGTCCGCGTTGGTCGGCGAGTACGCACCACCGTCGACGTAGTCGGTGCCGCCGATCCGCTGGGGCGCGAAGTACCCCGGCACGGCGCACGAAGCGGCGACCGCCGCACGCGGTGACGCCTCGGGCGCGCCAGGTCGACCGAACGCAACGCGCGCGCCGTCGGACCGTCGCACCGCGCAGATCCAGAGCTCCTCGTCGGGCCAGCCTTCGGCGAGGGCATCGAGGAAGTGAAGCTCGTCGTCGATCTTTCGCGTACCGGCGCGGGCAAGCACCATGGCCAGCGTCGATGGCCTGATCCGCCAAGGTCTGCGGGCGGCGCGGGCGACGAGACGCGGGCCGGGGAGGCGCGCGGGTCGCAGCAGGTCGAGCGCACGAAATGGAACGAATTCGCGGCGGGCACCTGCGCGTTGGGCGAGTTCCCCACCCCGCCCCCACCGCGGTGCGCCCACCCACCACGCCGCGAGACCCGATGCGGGGACGCCGGCCCGGAGCGCGAATCCCGTGATGGATCCCGCCGACGTGCCGACGATCGACGTCGCCGCTCGCACGTCCCATCCGAGGTCGTGTTCGACGGCCGCGAGCGCGCCGGCGTGGTACGCCTGTCCGACAACGCCTCCGCCGCCGAGCACGAGTCCGACTCGAGAATGCGGCCCCGTCATGAGGGCCTCCGAACTGAAGGAAGCTGGAAGTCTTGGGCCATTCTGATGGCGACGTGCGCCAAGACGGCGCGACGGGCCTCCTTCCTTGGAGACCCGTCCTGTGAGACCCGTCGCGCGTCTTGGTCAGTAGTCAGTGTGCTCGGTGTACGGCTCTCGCGAACCGGCCTTGGCGATCCCGCGGCTGAACATGTACGCAGCTGAGAGAATCGTGACGAGCAGCCATCCGTGCCAGTTGCTCAAGCTTGCCGAGTCGTCGATGTAGGTCACGACGAGAACGCCGGCGACGGAGATCAACCAGACCATGAACTCGCTGGTCTTGTAGAACGCTTTCGTTTCAGTGGATGTTCGACGCTCCCGGGAGACGTCGGAGCGCGCGGCACCCCGGTTCGTCGTTTCGTAGCTCGGTGTCGCTGTGGCCATGGGGACCGTCCCTTCATTGATGTCAATCTGACGAGAGGGTCCATTCCCAGCGCGCGTCCGGGCCAAACCCAAGCCCGTGTCCCGGCCGGGCTGGGCCGATCGATTCGGCGCCTTTCCAGTGCTGCTCTTGTATCCAGTGCCGATCTTGGTGTGAGGGCGTTATCTGGAGGTTGGCGGCGAGCACGGCGGGGTATCCGGTTCATCGTGGGGACATCATGAGCGCGTTCCGCGTCACGGCGAACCTCCGCACGAGCGTGTGGTTCGTACCGGTCCTGTGTGTGCTGGGCGGCGTCGTCTTGTCGTTCGGGACGATCGCCATCGACCGGATCACTGCATTCGGACTGATCCCCACCTCGCTGACCGGCGGGCCCGATGCCGCGACCGCGATCCTCGCGACCATCGCGACGGCGGAGGTCACGCTGTGCGCGTTGGTGCTCACGGTCACGATGGTCGTCGTGCAGCTCGCGATGGGGCAGTTCTCGCCGCGGATCGTGCAGACGTTCCTGCAGGACAAGCCCAGCCAGATCGCGATCGGCCTGTTTGTCGCGACGTTCGCGCACGCGATGCTCGCGATGCGGGAGGTGGACTACGAGCAGAAGACGGTCCCGGGGGTGGCGATCGTCGTCGCGTTCGTGCTCGTCGTGTTGAGCATCATCGTGTTGGTCGTGTACGTCGACCACATCGGTAAGTCGCTCCGGGTGTCTTCGCTGATCGAACTCGTCGGGAAGGCGACGCGACAGACGCTCGACCAGCGCTATCCGGGGCGCGGTGCCGACCCGCCCCCCGACCGACCCGACGAGCACGTCATCCGGGCGCCGCATTCCGGAGTCGTCTCACACGTCGACGAAGACGAGCTGATCGATGCGGCCCGGGCCGCCGACGCAGTGCTCGAGCTGCACGTGGGTCTCGGTGCGTTCGTTCCTGCCGGCAGCGTACTGATCACGGCGCACGGCGCGGGGGAGCCCGTCGAAGACCGGCGGGTGATGTCGGCCATCGTGCTCGGACTCGACCGCAGCCTCGACCAAGACGTTGCCTACGGCATCCGACTGCTCGTCGACATCGCCGAACGATCCCTGGCCGACTCCCCGTTCCAGGATCCGACCACTGCCGTCCAGGCCCTGGATCGTCTGCACGACTGTCTCCGCCAGCTCGCGCCGCGTCCCTTCCCCTCGGGTCGCCTCGACGACGACGACGGCCGATTGCGGGTCACGATTCCGGTCATGGACTGGGACGCCTACGTGAGGCTGGCGTTCGAAGAGATCCGTCTTGCCGGCGCCGGCTCACCCCAGGTCTCCCGACGGCTCGAACACGTGCTCCGGGATCTGCGTTCGGTTGCGCCACCCGAGCGCCAGGCGATCCTCAACAACGAGCTCGAGCTGCTCCACGCCGCCGTGCACGAACGGTACGCGCAGCCGCAAGACGTGTTGCTCGCGCTCGAACCCGACCGCCACGGCCTGGGCATCGGGCCACCCAGCTTCGCGACGAAACAGCTCACGCCCGACGACTGAGGTTGGTGTTGTCGGTCACAGTCCGGCCCGAAACGCTTGGGTCGACGCGGAGTGGGTATAGGCCTTCGTGCGAGCGCACAACGGCGCCGCACAACCAATCTCGGAGGAAGACGATGGCAGACGCGAAGCGACCCGGAGGGATGGTCGATCGCCTCCTTGGTAAGGCGAAGCAGGCAGCAGGCAACGTGCTCGGCGACGACGCGCTCGCGCGCGAGGGCCGACTCCACGAGGAGAAGGCCGACGCAGCCACCGAAGCCGCCCGACGGGAAGAGGTCGCCGTCGAAGTGGCGGCCGAAGCCGATGTCGTCGAACGCGAAGCAGCGTTGTTGGTCGAGGAGCAGTCGCTTGCGGCCCAGGCGGCTGCCGACGCTCGCACGGAACGTATCGATCGCGAGCAGCGCGCGCAGACCGAGCGGATCGAGAGG
>JBBRHS010000080.1:0-9907 GCA_038222385.1 Acidimicrobiia bacterium | reverse complement strand
GACGAGTGGGTCATCAACGGCGAGAAGTGGTTCTCGTCGAACCTGAAGTACGCCGCGTTCGCGATCGTGATGTGCATCACCGACCCCGACGTGTCGATCTACCAGGGCGCGTCGATGATGCTCGTGCCGACCGACACGCCCGGCATCGAGATCATCCGCAACACCGGCATCGGTGGAGAGGCCCCGGGCGAGGGCGCGCACGCGTACGTGCGCTACAACGACGTGCGCGTTCCCGACGAGAACGTGCTCGGCGGGCCGGGCCAGGCGTTCGTGATCGCGCAGACCCGCCTCGGCGGTGGCCGCATCCACCACGCGATGCGCGCGGTGGGGATGTGTCAGCGGGCGATGGACATGATGGGCGAGCGGGTGCTGTCTCGCACGACGCAGGGATCACTGCTCGCGAAGAAGCAGATCGTGCAGGAGTACATCGCCGACTCGTGGATCGAGCTGCACCAGTTCCGGCTCATGGTGCTGCACGCGGCGTGGGTCATCGACCAGGTGGGAGGCGCGAAGGCCCGCAAGGAGATCGCAGCGGTGAAGGTGATGACGCCCAAGGTGCTCACCGACATCGTGTTCCGGGCCATGCACGTGCACGGCTCGCTCGGCGTGTCGAACGAGATGCCCCTGATCGGGATGTGGACGATGGCGCCCGTGTTCGGCATCGCCGACGGCCCGACCGAGGTCCACAAGGTGACGATCGCCCGGCAGGTGCTCAAGGACTACAGCCCCACCGACGGCCTCTTCCCCACCGCCCACCTCCCCGACCGGGTTGCGGCGGCCAAGGAGCAATTCGCCCATCTCCTCGAGCACGAGGCCGCGAACAACGGGGCCTGATGCCGGCCACCCTCCTCCCGAGGGAGGGTTGCCCCGGCCCGGAAAGTTAGTTAGCATAGCTAAATGATTCGGGAGACCACTGACCCGGCCCGGCGGCTGCGGTACTCGGTGACCCGACTGGCCCGGCAGCTCCGGCGCCAGGCGGGGACCGACCTGACCCCCACCCAGTCGGCCGCGCTCGTGAGCATCGAGAAGCACGGGCCGATCACGATCGGCGACCTGGCCGGCCGTGAGCAGGTGAGCGCCCCCACCGCAACGAACGTGGTCTCGAAGCTCGAGGCGGCCGGCCTGGTCCGTCGACTCCGCGACGACGCCGATCGGCGGGTGTGCCGCGTGGAACTGACGGCCGGCGGCCACGACGCGCTCGAGGCCAGTCGGAGCCGCAAGACCGAATGGCTCGCGGCGCGGCTGCACGACCTCGCTCCCGAAGACCTCGCCAAGCTCACGGCCGCGCTCGACGTGCTCGAGCACCTCACCGACGTGCCCACCGGGACGCGACCGTGACGAAGTTCCGACTCGCAACGCGCGAGACCTTCAGCTCGTTCTCGGTCCGGAACTTCCGGCTGTTCTTCGTCGGTCAGGGTGTGTCGCAAGTGGGGAACTGGCTGACGCTGGTCGCGCAGACGTTGCTCGTGATCGAGTTGGGTGGCAACGGCGTCGCGATCGGCCTCCTGACCGCGTTCCAGTTCGGCCCGATCCTGCTCCTCGGCGCGTGGGCCGGGCTGATCGCCGACCGATCCGACAAGCGCAAGCTGCTCTTCGTTGTGCAGGTGTTCGCGATGGCGCAGTCGTTCGCGATGGCCGCGCTGGCATTCACCGGTGATCCGCCCTTGCTCGCGGTGTACGCGGTCGCGGCTGCCGGTGGAGTCGCGATGGCGTTCGACAACCCCGCCCGGCGCTCGTTCGTGGTCGAGATGGTGCCGGTCGAGAAGGTCCAGAACGCGGTGAGTCTCAACAGCGCGATGATGACCAGTTCGCGGATCATCGGCCCCGCCCTCGCCGGTCTGCTCATCACCACCGTCGGATTCGGATGGGCGTTCCTGCTCGACGGTGTGTCGTACGTCACGGTGCTCGTCGCGCTGGCGATGATGCGCACGTCGGAGTTGCGACCCGCGCCGGTCACCCGACGCGGGAAAGGTCAGGTCCGCGACGGGCTGCGGTACGTGCGAGGCGTCCCGGAGCTCTGGATCCCGTTGGTGATGATGGCGCTGGTCGGCACGTTGGCGTTCAACTTCAACGTCGTCTACCCGCTCATGGTGACCCGCACGTTCCACAGCTCCACCGCCATGTTCACCGTGCTCTTCTCGGTGCTCAGCATCGGTTCGCTGCTCGGCGCGCTGTGGTCGGCCCGGCGCAAGACGATCGACGTGCGCGACGTCGCCCGGGCGTCGGCGTTCTTCGGTGCGGCGATGCTCCTCTTCTCGGTCGTCCCGAGTCTGGCGTGGGCGTTCCCGGTTGCCCTGGTCGTCGGCGCCGGGAGCATCTCGTTCCTCACGACGTCGACCGCGATCGTGCAGATAGAAGCCGCGCCGGAGATGCGCGGGCGCGTGCTGGCGCTCCAGGCCATCGTCTTCCTCGGCAGCACCCCCATCGGCGGCCCGATCCTCGGGTACATCGTCGACACGTTCGGCCCGCGGTGGGGCGTCGCCGTCGGCGGGTTGGCCGGCGTGGCCGCAGCGGTGTGGGGGCTCTGGATGTACCGTCGCGTGCGCGGATCGCTCTCCGCCGACGCTCCCCGGCCCGAACCGGTCGACGTCGAGATCCCCGAACCCGTCGCCTGACTCTTCCGGCCTGACTGCTGCGGGCCTGACAGCTGCGGGCCTGACAGCTGCGGGCCTGACAGCTGCTGGCCAGGAAGGCGACGCCTCGGCGTAACCCGTGGCTCACCACCGTGTCACCCGTGTCGACCAGGCTCGTCCGGTGCTCCGATCCCCCGATGTCCGCGCGCGCCAGCTTCCGGCCGCTCACCTCGCGGTCGCGACCGCGGCGATCCTCTTCGGGACCACCTACGTGCCCGGCCAGCGGGCCCTCGAGGACCTGTCGGCCGCGGGCTTCGTCACGATCCGGTTCGCGGTCGCGGCGATGGTCATGCTCCCGTTCGTCGCTCGCCGGTCGGCGACCACACTCGAGCCGGTCCTGCCTCAGGCCGGCAGGCCGGTCTTGCCTCAGGCCGGCAGGCCGGGCCCGTACCTCGTGGGTGGCGCGATCGGTGGGGCGTGCCTGTTCACCCTGCTCATGCTCCAGTCGGCGGCACTCACGCTCACCACTGCCGGCAACGTCGCGTTCCTCGGCAGCCTCGCCGTCGTGCTCGTGCCGCTGCTCACCGCGGTCGTGACCCGGCGGGCGCCGTCGGGCTTCGTGATCGTCGGCACGCTCCTCGCGGTCGTCGGCGCGTGCTTCCTGACCGGGGCCACCCTCGCGATCGGCGCCGGCGACGCCCTCGCGCTGATCAGTGCGTTCGGTGTCGCCCTCCACATCATGTCGATCGGATACTTCGCGCCGCGGCTCTCGCCGGCGCGCTACAACTTCGTGCAGTTCGCCGTCGTCACCGCCGCGGCCGCGGTCGTCGCGACGATCAGTGGATTCGGACACGTGACGACCGGGGCTGTCGCCGTCACCGCGGCGTGCGGCGTCGTGCAAGCCGTCGGCCTCGCGCTCCAGGTGACGGGCCAACGCAACATCAGCGCGACGAGCAGTGCGCTGATCCTCATGCTGATCCCGCTCACCGGGGCCGCGCTCGACGTGCTCGTGAACGGGGTGTCACTCAGCCCGCTCGCGACCCTGGGAGCGGTACTCGTGCTGGGCTCCGTGGTCGTCGGCGAACTCCTGCCGGGCCGCGCCTCAGGCCGGCGGGCCGGCTCCTAGCTCGACGGTGGCGCGCTGCTGGTTCCCGGAGCCGTCAATCCAGTCGACGCGGATCCCGTCGCCGGGGTGGAGCGTCTCCATCACGTCGCGGAGCTCGTCGGCCGACGCCACGTCGTTGCCGTCGACAGCCACGATCGTGGCGCCGGGTTCGATACCGGCATCGTCGGCCGCGCCGCCCGACTGCACCACGGCGACCCCAGCACCCGAGCCCACCGGACCGCCTTCGAACCCGAAGCTGGGGGAGCCCTGCGCCCCGCTCGCCTCGAGGCCGACACCGAGGAGCGCCCGCTGCGAGCCGACGTACACGCCGTTCGACTCGTCGCCGTTGCTGATCTGCTCGGAGATCCCGAGCGCCCGGTCGATCGGGATCGCGTAGCCCACGCCACCCGACGACGAGCCGGAGCCCGGACCGAAGCCGAACCGCCCGCCGCCGCTGATCTCGGCTGCGCTGTTGATACCGACGACCTCACCGGCCGCGTTGAAGAGGGGGCCACCCGAGTCACCCGACACGATCTCGGCCCGGACCTCGATCATGTCGCGCAACGTCTCGGTGTCGGTGCCGCCGTCGCCGGCCTGGATCGTCTCCGAGACGTCGGACACGAAGCCGCTCACCACGGTGGGTGCACCGAAGCGGCCCTGTGCGTTGCCGATGGCGACGATCGGATCGTTCACCTGCACCTCCGACGGGTCACCGATGCGCACGGTCTCCATGTTCGGCGCGTCGACGAGTTGCAGGACCGCCACGTCGTCGGCGACGTCGTAGCCGAGGACCTCGGCGGTGTAGGTCTCACCGGTCACGCCGATCTCGACGCGGATCCTCGCGGCCCCTTCGATCACGTGGTTGTTGGTGAGGACGATGCCGTCCCCGGTGATCACCATCCCGCTCCCGGCGGCCTGGTTCCCGTCTTCGAGCGTCGTCTGGATGTTGACGACGGCGGGACTGGCCGACTCGGCGATCCCGTCGACGTCGATCGATCCCGACGCGCTCCCCGACGACGAGCCCGACGATGCGTCGGATCCGCCGAAGGTGGAGTCGGCCGGCCGGAACGGAGTCGTGTCGACCGTGGCGGTCGACGACGAGCTCCCACCACCCCCGGTCGTCTCGGCCGCTCGGCCGCGCGCGGCCGAGCCGACCACGACCACCATCGCGGCCACGAGCAGGGCGAGCCACCGGCGCGGCGACGGGCGGGAGGGGGGAGCTGGCATGGGGGGCTCGTCGTACGACATGTCGCCCAGCGTGCCCGACCGACTCATGTCGCGTCTGGGCGCGCCTTGAGAGCTTCCTGAGAACGACCTCCCTGACGATCGGGGCGGTCGATCAGGGTCGTACTACCGGCGGCGGACCGCCGGGTCACCGGAGAGGAACAACGCCACGAACTTGACGTCGCCGTTGCTCAGGACCTGCTTCGAATCGACGCACGGCGCAGGGTTGGCGTATCCCGTGCGCCCACCGACGAGCCACGACGCGACCGTGACGATGAACTGCTTGAGCCGCCAGATCCACTTCTTGCCGTCCCACACCTTCTCGAGCTGGGGTGCGGGCTGACAGGGCGGCACGATCGAGAAGGTCGTCGCGGTGTCCTTCTTCACGTACAACTGCGAGAGGAGACCCCTGCCGGCGACCGACTTGTCCCACGTCTGGGTGAGCTTGAAGGGGCGGGCGGGATCGTCGTAGCCGGCGAAGTCGTTGAAGATCACCGTCTTGCCGACACACTCACCGGGGGCGCACGGCACCGAGGTCAGCGTGACCACCGCGCCCGGGCCCGTGTTGGGGAGCGTGAGCGACGAGACCGTGTTGTCGCCGGGAGTGGCGTCGGTGCCGGTGGTGAGGGTGCCGCCGGGGGGGACGAACCCGACCGCCTCACCGGGAGTGGCGACGGTGACGGTGGTGGTCGAGTTGGCGGGACCGGCGGACGCGCCGCCCGTCGCCGTCGCACTCGCCGAGGTGGAGATGCTGCCGCCCGACGGGAGCGCAGCCGCCGTCTTCAGGACGAACGTGGCGGTGGCAGTGCCGCCGCCGCCGATCGTGCCGAGCGTGCAGGTGACGACACCGGCGAGCAGGGCACCGCACGAACCCTGGCTCGAGGTCGCGCTCACGAGGGTGACGCCGGTCGGAACCGTCAACGTCGTCGACGTGCCCGTGGCGGCGGCCGCACCCGAGTTCGAGACGGTGACGACGCGCTTGGCGTTGGCGCCGGCGGTCACCGCGGCCGGCTCACCGGTCGACGTGATGCCGAGCACGACCGCGGCGGTCACCGTGATCGGCGCGGTCTCGCCCGTGGGCGCCACGGTGAAGCCGGTCGCCACTGCGGCGGCGACGTTGTTGTAGGTGCCGGGCGTGCCCGACACCGTGACCCCGAAGTGGAGGGACACGCTGCCCTCGCCGGGGACGACGATCGGGCCGGACCAGGTGAGCGTGTCACCGTCGGGCGACGGGTTGGCGGTGGTCGCACCCGTGGTGCTGCCGGGAAGGTAGGTGAACCCGGCAGGGAGGGTGTCGGAGATCGACGTCACCGTCGCCGGGATCGGGTTCGTGTTGTCGATCGTGATCGTGTAGCCGTTGGTGCCGCCGGCGGCGGTCGTGGGCGCATCCGCGGTCTTCGCGATGGTGAGCGGAACGACGCCGAGGGGCGAGAACGTGAGGATCGACGAGATCGTGGTGGTCGCGCCGGCCAGGATCGTGGCGTCCCAGCTCAGACCGGCACCGTTGTCGACCAGGGTGTCGCACAAGCAGGTGTTCGGGAACGCAGCCTTCGCGGTGATCTGCGACCAGACGGTGGAGTAGGCGGCCTCGAAGTAGGAACTGCCCGGGGTGATCGGCAGGAACTGCTCGATGCGATCCGACGTCGGGCTTTTGCACGCCACCGCACCGGTGGTCGGTTCGACCACGCCGAAGCCGGTGTCGGAGTCCTGGAGGAAGCAGTCGCCGGCGCGGTAGAGGCGCAGTTCGACCGAGGCTCCGCTCGTGTTGGCGGCCACGATGTCGGTGCGGAACGACTCCTGACCGACGACGTAGGTGTCGGTCTGGGTGAGGCGGACGCCCGTGCTCCCGGCGTCGACGACGGTGACGACGGTGTACGGGTCACCGGCTGCGCCCGAGCCGGTCGGTCCGACCTGCGCCACCGGGGTCCACGGCACGCCCGGCTGGCCGGCGGGGATGATCGCAGGGCTGTAGAGCGTGCCGCCGACGACCGCGAAGGTCCCACAGGCGGTGTCGCCGAAGAACTCGCCGAACACGTCGCCGGTGCGGTTGACCGCGCAGTTCAGGTCGGGCGTCGTGGTCACCACCGTCAACGGACCGCTCGACGCGATCGTCGCCGCACCCGCGGGCGACGCCGTGAACACCGTTGCCGGGAGCGCGAGGAGCGACCCGATCGTCGCCATCGCGATCACAACCGCGATTGTCTTGATCTTCACGCCCATGACGTTCGTCCTCCCGTACCGGCCCGTACCCGCCGGAAACCTAGGCGCGATCTCCCGGGCCGTGGTCGCCGCACACAGTGCAGCTCGACGCATCTGCGACGCTCCGGCCCCGAACCGCTCAACCGGGCCACGGAACCCGTCGATAGCGCGCGGACCGCAACGGGAGAGGTCCCTGCCCATGCTCCGCGCCCACCACAAGGTCTGGCTCGTCGGCGCCACCTTCGCGCTCGGGAGCCTCGCCGTGGTCGTCGTCATGAACGTTCGCATGAGCGCCGATGTGACCGAGCTCCGGACCATCGAACGACGCGACATCCCCCAGCAGCAACTGCTCACCGTCGTGGTCGACGAGCTCGTCACGACCCGGCTCGCGCTCACCGACGCGGCCCGTTCCCCGAACGCCACCGAACGGGTCACGCTGCTCCAGCGCGCGGTGAACGCGTCGGCGACCGCCGCGGCGAAGTGGAAGGACTACCTGCTGTTCCCACCTCGCCTTCCCGGCGAGCGCGCGATGCGGGCACGCTTCTCCGAGGCCCAAGCGGCAGCCGACCGGTCAGGCCAGGCTGCTGGCCTCGCGATCGTCAACGCTCCCCCGGGTGCCCCCGTTCCAGGAAACACCGACCTCGACGCCGATCTCGCCGCAACCGACCGGGAGATCGCCACCGCGACCTCGCTCCAACGGGCACACATGAAGGCGCTCGAACACGCCATCAGCACCCAGCGCACCGACATGGAAGCGGCCCGTACGTTCGCGCCGTTCGCAGTGGCGCTCACGCTGCTCCTGGGATTCATCGTGACGTACCTCGGCGCGCGATCGGTCCGGCGACAGGAGAACGCGTTGCGGCGCCAGGAGACCGAACGGGAGGAGAGCGCGCGTCGGAACGAGTTCGACGCACGACTCGGCCGGGCCCTCGACATGGCGAAGCTCGAGGAGGGTGCGTTCGAGATCGTCGGCCAGGCCCTGGCCGAGGTGGTCGCCGATGACGCCGCCGAGCTCCTGCTCGCCGACTCCAGCCGAGCCCACTTCCAGCGAATCATCAGCACCGACCCGGTCGCCGAGGGGTGCGGCGTGACGACGCCCGCCGACTGCCCCGCGGCGCACCGCGGCACCACCCTCGTGTTCCCGAGCAGCCGCGAACTCGATGCCTGCCCTCACCTGCGCGCACTCGGCGACGCGAGCTCGGCGCTGTGCGTCCCGGTGACGGTCGGCAGCCAGGCGATCGGGGTCGTGCACGTCGGTGCACCGGACGCGCATCCACCCTCGAATCGCATCGTCGGCGACATCG
This sequence comes from Acidimicrobiia bacterium, assembly GCA_038222385.1. Taxonomy (GTDB): domain Bacteria; phylum Actinomycetota; class Acidimicrobiia; order IMCC26256; family JANYLB01; genus JANYLB01. The sequence goes on along the minus strand of JBBRHS010000080.1, from coordinate 1,502 downwards.
AGCTCGTCGCGCGCAAGACCGGTGACCGGGTCGGCATGATCCGCGCGTTCAGGGACAATGAGTCGCAGGCGCGTACCGACCCGCTCACCGGCCTCCTCAACCGACGCAGTCTCGAGAACCGCGTACGCGACCTCACTGTGAGCGGGACGCCCTACGTGGTCGCCTACGGCGACCTGGACCAGTTCAAGGACCTGAACGACACCCACGGTCACGAGACCGGTGACCGTGCGCTGCGGTTGTTCGCGCGGGTCCTGCGTGATTCCATCCGGCCGGCCGACATCCCGGCCCGGTTCGGCGGAGAGGAGTTCCTCGTCGTGCTCCCCGACTGCACCGTCGACGACGCGATCGCCGTGATGGAACGCGTACGTGAACAGCTCGCGCTCGCCGTTGCCAGTGGCGCCGTTCCCGGATTCACGGTGAGCTTCGGGGTGGCACCCGGCGCTCCCGACGCCAGCTTCGACGAAGTGGTCGCCGAGGCCGACTCTGCGCTCTACACCGCGAAGCGGTCGGGCCGGAACCGGGTTGCCCGGGCGAACGAAACGACCGAACCGGACGGCGCAGCCCACGCCGACGTGCACTGATCAGATCCCATCCCGACGGAACGAAGCCCGGCCACTGCCGAGCGAAGCCCGGGGATCGGGGATCGGGTGTCCCACCCTCGGCGTACAGTCTCGACATGACCGCAGACGTCGCCTCGCTCGCCCGCCGGTTCGACGCCATCGGTTACCTCGACGCCCGGACCCGCCGGGCCACTCCCGCGCGCGTCACCACGCTCGTCCGCCGGGTACGGGCCACCGTGCCCGATGCGCTCGGCGCGGCGCTCGCCGATCAGCGTGTCGCCGAGGCCGCACCCGGCTCGGATCCGTCGGTGCACGCCGAAGCCCTGCTGTCGACCCTGCGCTGGGTGGCCCGGCTCGACCCGATGCGGGTCTACGCGGCGCTCCGCCCGCTCGATCGCCGACTCAACCGGCTCGCGCGCACCGCGGGATCCGTGCCGTTCACCGACGACGCCCGCGACGCGCTGCGGTGCGCGTTCGTGGATGCCGCGTTCCAGCGCTTCGCCGACCTCGCCGATCCCGAGGTCGCGTGGGAATCGGTGATGTCGGTGCACGTCGCCCTCGCAGCCGAGGGCCTGGCATCGGGCGGCGAACACGCGGCCGAGGCCGCGTGTGCGATCGCCGCCCACGCGCTCGATGTTCCGAACGTGACCGTGGCGCTCCACCACTCGGAGCTGGCCGTGCGCTGGTCGGCCGCGCTCGGCCGCCACGACACCGACCGACTCCGCCACCTCTACGTGCTCGCGAGCAGTGCCCACATGGCCGGCGCGCACGACCGGGTGCTCGAGCTCGCCGACGATCTGCTCACCGATCTCGACGACACCCTCGGGCCCGACGACCCGTGCTCCGTCGACCTGCGACTCACGGTCGCCGACTCTGCGAGCGCGCTCGGCGATCATTCCCGCGCGACCGACCTCGCGGCCGAGGCGGTGTGGACCTGCGAGG
>JBBRHS010000079.1:0-10226 GCA_038222385.1 Acidimicrobiia bacterium | reverse complement strand
TCGGCGGCCATGTGCCAGGTTGCAGTCGACCGCGCGGCACGCCTCGCTCAGGGTCTCGGCCTCCCCGAGCCGGCCCGAGAGTGGGCGGCGGAAGCCCTCCGGATCCGTGAGGCGATCCTCACCGACGCCTGGGATGCCGATCGCGGCTCGCTCACCGAGCATCTCGGCGGCGGCGCGCTCGATGCCAGCCTCCTCGCACTCCCGCTCCGCCGGGTCGTCCCGGCCGACCACCCCAAGATGGTCGCCACCGTCGAGGCGATCACCCGGGAGCTCGGCGCCGGCAATGGTCTCCTCTACCGCTACCTCCCCGACCAGTCGCCCGACGGCATACCCGGTCACGAGGGCGCGTTCCTGCTCTGCAGCTTCTGGCTGGTGGACAACCTCAACTACCAGGGACGATTCGACGAGGCCCAGGAGCTGTTCGCATCACTCTGCGCTCGCGCCGGGCCCCTCGGCCTGCTTCCCGAGCAGATCGACCCCACCACCGGTGCGTTCCTCGGCAACCACCCGCAGGCGTTCAGTCACGTCGGGCTGATCGGAAGCGGCGTCAACCTCGGTCGGCACGGCGGCGCACGCGCGTGAGCGACCTCGTCGTCCTCGGCGCCGCCGGGGACCTCACCTCCCGGTATCTGGTCCCTGCGCTCGCCGAGCTCGAATCGGCAGGAACTCTCCCCGACGGGTTCACGGTCACCGGCGTCGACCGAGCCGACTGGGACGACACCGCGTTCCGGTGTCGCGCCACGGCGAGGCTCGACCGACCGCCTCCACGCTTGCCCGCTCGACTCCGCTATCGACGCGGCGACGTGACCGACGCAGTACAGCTCCGCGCGGCACTCGAGACCACCGACGCCGCAGTGGTCGTCTACCTCGCCCTGCCGCCCGCCGTGGTGCCGGGGACGTTGCAGGCTCTGCGGGCACTCCCGCTCCATCCCGACAGTCGCGTCGTGGTCGAGAAGCCGTTCGGTGACAGCTTCGAATCTGCCCGCGGGCTCAACGTGCTGCTCAACGACGTCGTCACCGAGGACCGGGTCTTCCGCGTCGACCACTTCCTCGGCAAGCAGACCGTGCAGAACATCCTCGGGCTGCGGTTCGCCAACCGCATCTTCGAAGCGGTCTGGAACGCGCAACACATCGAGTGCGTCGACATCACCTGGGACGAGACGCTCGCGCTCGAGGACCGGGCCGGGTACTACGACCATGCGGGCGCGCTGCGCGACATGGTGCAGAACCACCTGCTGCAGCTGCTGTGCCTGCTCGCGATGGAACCTCCCGCCACGCTCGACGCGCGCGCCCTGCGCGACCGCAAGATCGACGTGCTCCGCGCCGTCCGAAGGCCCACGAGCGACGACGTCCGCCGCCACACCCGGCGCGCCCGGTACCGCGCCGGCACCGCCGGGGGAGTCCAGGTCTCGTCGTACGTCGACGAGCCGGGCATCGACCCGACGCGCGAGACCGAGACGTTCGCCGAGATCACCGTGTGGATCGACAACTGGCGGTGGGCCGGCGTGCCCTTCACCCTGCGCAGCGGCAAGGCCCTCGCGACCGACCGTCACGAGATCGAGGTGAGGTTCCGGTCCGTGCCGCACCTCGCGTTCGACGAGATCGTCACGCCCGAACCGAACCTCCTGCGGCTCGCGGTCGGCCCGGATCGGGTGGACCTCGGGCTGAACCTCAACGGAGCCGGCAACCCGTTCCGCCTCGAACGCGCCACGATGACCGCGACGCTCGCGCCGCAGGAATTGTCGGCCTACGCGAGGCTCCTCCTCGACGTGTTCGACGGCGACCCCATCCTGAGCATCCGCGCCGACGAGGCCGAGGCGGCGTGGCTCGTCATCGAGCCCATCCTCGACGGGTGGCGGAGCGGCGCCGTCCCGCTCCTCGAGTACGACGCCGGCTCGAACGGACCCATGCGCGGCTGATCAGGGATCTGCCTGCGTGTGGTCCCCGGTGAGGATCGCGTCGAGCCGCCAGTCGGGGTGGTCGGCGACGACTCGTTCGAGCCAGTACGGACTCTCGAAGAGCGCTAGCAACGTGCCGTCGTGCCGTTCCATCACCCGGATACCGCTCGAGCGTCCGAACTGCTCGGCGGACTCCTGGTCGGTGCGTCTCGCCACCTTGTACGGCGCGGCGGTCAACTCCGGTATCGCGTCGAACTCGTGCTGCAACCGATGTGCGAACACCTCGAACTGCATCCGACCGACCGCAGCGAGCAGGGGCGTCGGGTCGCCGGCGGGGTCCCGCAGGACCTGGACCACACCTTCCCGCTCGAGCTGCTCGAGGCCACGACGGAACTGCTTGTACCGATTGGTGTCGGGGACACGCACCCACGAGAAGAGCTCCGGCGCGAACGTGGGGATGGTGGGATACCTGACCGGCTCACTCGCATAGAGGGTGTCGCCGACCGAGAGGTCGCTGGCGTTGACGAGGCCGATCACGTCGCCGGCATAGGCCTCGTCGATCGTGTCTCGGTCTGAGCCGAAGACGGACGCGGCGTACTTCGTGGAGAAGGGTCGACCGGTGACGCCGTGGGTCACCGTCATTCCCCGCTCGAAGCGGCCGGAACAGACCCGCACGAACGCGACGTGGTCGCGGTGCGCCGGGTTCATGTTGGCCTGGACCTTGAAGACGAAGCCCGAGAAGGGTGCGGAGAGGGCACGCTGTACGCCGTCGGCGTCGCGACGGGCCGACGGCGCCGGCGCGAGATCGACGATCGCGTCGAGAAGGTGGCGGACGCCGAAGTTCGTCAGGGCAGAACCGACGAAGAGCGGGCTCGTCTCACCGGCCCGGAACGAGTCGAGGTCGAGGTCGGCGCCGACCTCACGGAGCAGCGCGCTCTCCTCCAGGGCACGGGGCCAGGCCTGGCCTTCCTCGACCTCGGCCCGTGCGGCATCGACCTGCTCCTCGGGCGCGGTCATCGATCCGTGCGCCGTGCGGGTGAAGCGCACGAAGCTGCCGTCGCGGCGGTCGATCACTCCTCGGAAGTCGCCGGGATCACCGACCGGCCACGTCACGGGGGTCGCCCGTACCTGGATCTGGTCCTCGATCTCGTCGAGCAGCTCCAGTGGATCGCGCCCCGGGCGGTCGTACTTGTTCAGGAACGTCAGGATCGGGAGGTTGCGGGCTCGGCAGACCTCGAACAGCTTGCGGGTCTGCACCTCGATGCCCTTGGCGACGTCGAGGACCATGACGGCCGCGTCGGCGGCGGCGAGGACCCGGTAGGTGTCCTCCGAGAAGTCCCGGTGGCCGGGCGTGTCGAGCAGGTTGACGACGTGATCGCGGTAGGTGAACTGGAGGACCGTCGAGCTGATGGAGATCCCGCGCTCCTGCTCCATCGCCATCCAGTCGGAGGTGGCCCGGCGCCGCGCCCCGCGCGCCTTCACGGCACCGGCCTCGGCGACCGCGCCCGCGTAGAGCAGGAACTTCTCCGACAGCGTGGTCTTCCCGGCGTCGGGATGGCTGATGATGGCGAACGTGCGCCGTCGCGCGACCTCGCCGACGAAATCGACAGGAGCCGTTGTGGTCGCAGACATGAAGGCTCTCGGGGAAGGTGCGGCGAGTCGGCCGGCCGATGCGGCAGCATCGTCGTTTCGCGGCGAACTCTACGACCCGAGGGTCGAGAACAGGCTGGCCCGCCACCGTTCGGCCGGCGCCGAGACCCCGACCTTCATCGTCGCCCCGGTCGGCGATGCCGGCGTGAGGTGGTCATCCGGGGGCGTCGGGGCCCTAGGGCTCGCCGATCTCCACGACGAACGCATCGGTTCCCGGCGTCAGCCGGAACGGCCGGACGCGGTCGAGACCGATGACGAATCGGAGATTGCCCTCGAACGCGCCGTACAGGCCCACCTGCTGCACCCCGACGGTGGATGGGTCCGGGGTGACGATCCGCGGGCCTTGGTAGGTGTCCACGACACCCGACGCGTCGACACGGGCGATGCGGGCCGGCCGGAGCCTCACGGTGAGGAACGCGCCACCAGCGACCTCCGTCGACCGGTTTGAGGAGTCACGGAAGGGGCCCTCGCGGTACTCGACGGAGAAGCCGGGCGTGAGCGCGCCCACCGCCGCTTCGAACCGGAACGTCACCCGGTCGGTGCAACCGTCCGAGGCCACCGACACGTCGGTGAGGTAGCGCATCGCCGGTCCCGGCGGACTCTCCTGGCGGAACGTCGCCCCGTCGAACCCGCACGTCGGCTCGCCGGGCGGCGCGTTCGGCGAGGGCGGCAAGGGCGGCGGAGGCGGAGGCGGAGGGGGAGACGGCACGGTTCCCGGGGTGGCGATCGCGGACTCCTCCCCTCCCGCAGGCTCTTCCGAGCGCTCCGGGCGGGAGTCGGACGACGCGGAACGTCCGCCGGATCCGGGCGACGAGCACGCCGACACCAGGAGCGCAAGGAGTGCGACCGCCGCGAGGGCCCGTGTGGTTCCGCACCGGGGCGTCACCTGTCTACCGATTGGTCGCGCCGGTCGAGAACACGGGCTCGCCTTCAGGTGGCGTGGAACCCTCCACGCCGTCTTCGCGCTGCGGCCGCTGGAGCAGGGCCTCGAACACGGTCCGATACCCGATCATGGCGTCGAACATCGACGTCGCCGTCGCCGTTCCCTCCTCGACCGAGCGGTACACCGTGTACGCGTCCCGATAAGGCTGAGCGAGGTTCGGGTGCTCGAGCGACATCGCCCCGACCCGCGTATCGAAGCCCCCGCTCGGGTAGCCGCGCTCGCGCATCAGACCGGCGATCAGGTGCTCCGCCTCACCCACGGAGTAGGTGGGATCCTCGAGAAAACGGTACTGGAGCTCCTTCCATTTCTCGGTGAGCTCCTCGCGGGTCTCGGGGGCGAGCCGGTCGAGCTCCAAATCGCGGAACCGGCGCGTCCGCTCCCGGAGCTCCGCCTCGCCGAGTCGGTGGCCGAGTCGCTCGAGCGTCACGTCGTACTCACCACCGAATCGCCGACGGAGCGCCTCACTCCGGCTCCGCCGCGCCGAGCGCTTGGTGAGGAACAGGACCGATCCGGCGATCAGCACCGCAAGCGCGACGTCGATCCCGATGATGACCCAGGTCTGCGTGTCGATGTCCATCGCGTGCTCCTCGCTCGGGCCGTCTGCCTCGTGGCGAGGGACCTACCCGGTGGAGCGGCCGCACGAACCCGCCCGCCGATGACGCGTTCGCGCCGATCGCATGACGAACGGGGGAACGGTGACCGGTCTCGTCAGTTGGACCGGCTCGCGTTGGCCGAGAGACCCGGGAGCACCGCGCCGCGATCGACACAGGACGTGAGGGCATCGAGCCCGGCCCAGGTCCAGCGGTGGACCGATGCGACCTGGAGGGCGACGCGGGGTGACACTGCCAGCGCGGCCTCGACCACTTCGACCAGCTGGTCGCCCAGCTCACGGTCGAGGAGACCGCTGACGGCGACCGTGACGCAGTCGTCGGTCTGGGAGATCGACAGGTTCCCGGGCCGCTGTGGGCCGGCGTAGGTGCTCATCGCCGGCGACCTTCGCAGGTCACCGTTGCGACAAGGTGACGGTCACGTGCGAACGCCGTGAAGATCTCCCGCCCGCCCCCCCGATCAGCGCGGGATCGCAACGGCACCGCAACTGTCCGACCTTGCGGCCGCGCGACGCTCCGCCCGTGAACAGGTCCTCGGCGGCTCGGGCGCGCGGAGAATCGTCCGAATCCGGGCTCTTCGCGGCCCGGGTGCGGGTGGGCGAGGACCGTGGTGAGGCGGAGGACGCCATGATGGCCGACGTGGCCCAGAGCATCCTGACCGTCGAGGACGACGACGGCATCCGCGCGAGCCTCCGGATGGCTCTCGAAGACGAGGGTTATGCGGTCGAAGAGGCGGAGAGCGCCGAGATCGCGCTCGGGATGCTCGCCGACCACGCGACCGACCTCATTCTCGTCGATCTCACGCTCCCCGGGATGAGCGGCTTCGACCTGGTGCGCGCGGTCCGCCAGACCAGCGACGTCCCCATCGTCATCGTCACTGCGCGCTCCGACAGCCACGACGTCGTCGCCGGCCTCGAAGCGGGCGCCGACGACTACGTGCGCAAGCCCTTCGTGGTGAAGGAGCTCGCCGCCCGGATGCGCGCCCTCCTCCGGCGTGTCCGGGAGCCGGCAGCCGACCCGGGCGGCCCGGAGGTGCGCGTCCTGAGGTTCGGGACCTTGGTGATCAGACCGGAAGCCGGAACCGTGCACCGCAACGATCGTGCCGTCGCGCTGACCCGCACGGAGTTCCAACTCCTCTGCGAGCTGATCGACAACGCCGGAATCGTGCTGAGTCGAGAGCAGCTCCTCGAGCGGGTCTGGGGCTACGACTACTTCGGAGACGGGCGCCTGGTCGACGCGCACGTCCGGCGACTCCGGACCAAGGTCGAGCTCGATCCTTCGGATCCCGCGCTCATCGTCACGGTACGAGGTCTCGGCTACAAGTTCGATGCGTGACGCTCGCGGAGCCCCGCGATCGCCGCTCAAGTGGCGCTCGCGGAGCCTGCGCTGGCGGGTCACCGCGGCCTTCGCGCTGGGAAGCCTCGCCATCGTGGGGCTCCTCGGCGTCACGACCTACCTGATCGCCGAGCACTACCTGGTGCGACAGCGGGAGGAGTCCCTCACCCGACAGGCATTCGTCGACGCGCGCGTCTTGCGGGACGAGATCCAGCGGCGCAAGGGCGTCACCGATGCGCTCGGTGCACTCGATCTGGGTGCACGGTCGAACGTCGTCCTCTCGATCGACGGTGAGTGGTACGGCACCTCGGTGTCGAGCGGCCAGAGCAGCGTGCCCTTGAACGTTCGCCGTGCTGTCGCAGCCGGCCGCGCCGTCCGTCAGCGGACCGAGGTGGACGGTCGACCCGCGTTCGTCGTCGCGCTCCCGCTTCCCGCGATCGACACCCAGTACTACGAGACCTTCGCCCTGATCGAGCTCGATCGCACACTCGGGATCCTCCGCAGCGCGCTGGCAGCGAGCGGCCTCCTCGCGATCGTGGTCGGAGGAGTCCTCGGCTGGTGGATGGGTCGCCGCGTGCTTCGGCCGGTGGGCGATGCCGCGCTCGCGGCCGAGCGCGTCGCGAGCGGAGATCTCGACACCCGCATGATCACGGGACAGGACCCCGACCTCGATTCCCTCGCCACCTCGTTCAACCACATGGTCGACGCGGTCGAGCGCCGCATCGAACGCGAGAGCCGGTTCGTCGCCGACGTGAGTCACGAGCTGCGGACACCGCTCACCACGCTCACCACCACCACCGAGATCATGCGCGCGCGGAGGGCCGAGATGAGCCCGAAGGCAGCCCGGGCGTTCGATCTCCTCGAGACGGAGGTCCTGCGGCTCCACCAACTGGTCGAGGACCTCCTCGAACTGGGCCGCGCCGACGCCGGGGTCGCCGACGTTCAGCTCGAACTGGTGGATGTCGCCGTTTTCGTCGCCCTGACGATGCCGTCGTGCGGCGGTGCAACCGCGACCTTCGAGGCCCCGGAGCATCCCACCTACGCGCACGTCGACAAGCGGCGTCTGGGCCGCGTGCTCGCCAACCTCGTCGCCAACGCCGAGACCCATGGTGGAGGACTCCGACGCGTGGTCGTGAGCAGCGGCACCGACAACAGCAGGGTGATGATCAGTGTCGAAGACTCCGGCTGCGGCATCGACCCCTCGGAGCGAGAGGCGGTGTTCGAACGGTTCTTCCGTGGCGCGGGGGGTCGACGCACCTCGACGGGCGCCGGCCTGGGACTGTCGCTCGTGGCCGAGCACGTGCAGCTCCACGGCGGTCGCGTCTGGGTCGAAGGCACCGAAGGGTCGGGTGCCCGGTTCGTCGTCGAGCTCCCCGGGACCCCGCAATGAACCGACGGATGACGATCGTCACCATCTCGTGTCTCCTGGCGGTCGGATGCGCGGCACGCAGCGAGTCGGACGCGCGCTCGATCGATCGGGACGATGTGCCGTTCGGTCTCCTCTCCCGCGAACAGGGAGTCGGCGACTCCGACCCGGGCGACGGAGTGCTCGCGCTCTACTACGTCGGCGCGGACCGACTCGTCGAGGTTCGGCGCTCGACACCCGGGCCCGAAGACGCCGACGACGCGCTCGAGTCTCTCTTGGACGGGCCGACCGACTCTGAACGCGCTGACGGTCTGACGACCGCCCTGCCGACATCCGGCATCGCGAACCTGCTCGACGCGGGGGGCGGAACTGCGACCGTCGGCCTTGCGCCGGGCTTCAGTGACGGCCTGGTTCCGAACCAGACGACCGCACTGGCTCAGATCGTCTACACCCTCACGGCGGTTCCCGGCATCACCTCGGTGCGGTTCTCGGTCGACGACCGCACCGTCGCGGTACCGCGTGCCGACGGCTCACTGACCGAGCGGCCGGTCGGCCCGGGCGACTACGCCGCGCTGCTCTCGACCAGTCCGCCCTGACCGCCTTGCAGGTCTCAGGTGCCGGTCCGGAGCCCGTGCACCTGACCGGGCGCGGCCGGTCGGGCCCCGTGGAACCGGGGCACGTCGATGTCGCCGGGACGAGACCCGCCCGACGACGGCCCATGCACGCGGCGGCCAGGACCCGGCCGCCTCGGTGACACCAGCACCAGGACACCTTCGAGGAGCCGGACCACATCGCGTCGGAGCCGACCTGCTGCGAGGCGGCGTCGAGCCGCTCGACACGACCGGGCAACGAGATCCTCGTCCTGTTCCGCGAACGCTGCGACCGCCCGAGCCGAGCGGTCACGCTCTGGAGACGACGCCCACTCCGGCGGACAGAGGTACGCGGCGGTGCCGATCACATCGTCCACGCGGTGATCTTCGTTCGCCGGTGGGCCGAGCCTGTCGATGTCGAAGCCGTTCACCGTCCGGTTCATCTCTGTCTCCGTTCCGATGGGCGGGGTCGACTCCCCGGGCTGCGTCCGTGTGTACCCGATCCCTACCCCGGAATCGGCTCCCACAACGTGACGGTCCGACGACGAACCCGCGCCGTCATCGTCACACTTCGTGCGCAGCCTCGAAATGGGACTCGAGCGCACGCCGGAGGCGGGCCCGGCCGCGGTGGAGCAACACCCGCTGGTTCGCGTCGGTGAGTCCGAGCGAGTCACACACCTCGTCGGGACTCCACCCTTCGACGTCCCGCAGCCGCACCACCTCGCGCTGCGACGGTGGGAGCGCGTCGAGCGCTGACGCGACGACCCCGAGCGTCTCCTGCGAGAGCAACCGGTCCTCCGGTTCGTGCTCCCAATCGGGTGGGAGCGAGCGCCAGTGCCCCGGGTACGCCTCCCCGGGAACATCGGGGCGGAACCGGTCGGGATCGAACGTCGGCTCGCCATCGTCGGCGGTCGAACCTCCGGCCGACGAGAAGGGGAGGGTCCTGCGCTCCCGGACCCCGCGGCTGCGGGCCAGGTTCATCAGGATCCGGTAGAGCCACGTCTTCACCGACGACCGCTGCTCGAAGCGGTCGATCCCCCGGATCACCCCGAGCCATGTGTCCTGGACGACATCGTCGGCGGCCGCGTCGGTGGGCACATGGGTCCGGGCCGTCCGCCATAGGGACGCGTCGTACCGATCGAGCATCCACGCGAAGGCCGAGTCGTCGCCGCGGCGCAACGCCGCCACCAGCACCGAATCGTCCTCGTACGCCCCGTCTCCGCCCGTCGCCATGGCACGTGCATCATCGACCACGCCCTCGGACCGCGCAACGCACCGTAACAACCTGGCCTCCGTTCCGACTGGGACCCCGTCGACCGTGAAGCAGCCGAGCCGCCGGCGCGGCACGTCGGAGGGAGTTCGCATGGCCTTGAACGAGATGCAGGAAGCGCTCTGCACCCAGAGCCAGTGGGACTTCTCGGATCTCCGGGCGCTGTTCATCAGCTGCACGCTGAAGCGTTCGCCCGAACCGTCGAACACCGAGGGGCTCGCCGAGATCGCGACGGAGATCATGCGCCGGAACGGCATCGGCGTCGACCTCGTCCGCGCCGCCGACCACGAGATCCCCGTCGGCGTCTACCCCGACATGCGAGAGCACGGCTACGCCGAAGACGCATGGCCGGCGATCTTCGAGATGGTCGAGCAGGCCGACATCCTGGTGCTCTGCACACCGATCTGGCTGGGCGAGAAGTCGTCGGTCTGCACCAAGGTCATCGAGCGCCTGTACGGGAACTCCCACCTGCTGAACGACGATGGTCAGTACCGGTACTACGGCCGGGTCGGCGGCTGCCTCGTGACCGGCAACGAAGACGGTGTGAAGCACTGCGCGATGAACGT
>JBBRHS010000078.1:0-10306 GCA_038222385.1 Acidimicrobiia bacterium | reverse complement strand
GCTGCTCGACGACGTGGTGGGCGCGGGATGGCGTCTGGTGAGCATCGACACCGACGTCGCCGCGGCGATCCCGACCGACGTGGTCGACTGGTTCGTCGGAATCGGTGGCGCAATCGTGACGATCGCCCACGATGACGACGTCGACGGGACCTACACCGAGTGGTTCCGGAGCCACGACGTCGCCACGGTGCTGCAACGGCCCGACTTCTCCCTCTTCGGCGCGGTCTCCGTTGCCGAACACGCGTCCGGTCTCGTCGAGGCGCTGCGCGCCAGACTCGAAGAACCGTTCAGCCTTTCCGAACCGATGCCCAGCGGAGGAACACCATGAAGCTCGCGAACCTCGACGGCCGGATGGCCCTGGTCGTCGCTGGCGGTGCCGTCGACGTCCACGACGCCTCGGGCGGACGCTTCGGCCCCGATCCGGCAACGGTCTACCGGCAGTGGGACGACCTGCGGGAATGGGCCGACACGGCAGCGGGCGAGGCGCAACCGGAGGCGCAACCGTTCGACGAGCTCGCGTTGGGCGCGCCGTCGCCCGAGCCGCGCCAGGTGTTCGCGATCGGCCTCAACTACGCGAGCCACGCCGCCGAGTCGGGGATGGAGCTCCCCTCGGTTCCGGCCGTCTTCACGAAGTACCCCGCGTCTCTCGGTGGTCCGTTCGAACCGATCGAGCTGTCGGGCGACATGGTCGACTGGGAGGTCGAGCTCGTCGTGGTGATGGGCCGGCGCGCCGACCGGGTGACCGAGGAACAGGCCTGGGACCACGTCGCCGGGCTCTGTGTGGGCCAGGACGTGTCGGACCGTCGGGTCCAGTTCGCGGCGGGGAGTCAGTTCTCGCTCGGCAAGTCGTATCGGACCTACGGACCGACCGGGCCGTGGCTCGTGACCCCCGACGAGTTCCCCGACCCCGACGACATCGGCCTCGGATGCTCCGTCGACGGTCTCACCGTCCAGGCCGACCGGACCAGTGGACTCGTCTTCGGGATCGCCCGACTCATCGCCGAGATCTCCGCGGTGGTCCCGATGCTCCCGGGCGATCTGATCTTCACCGGGACCCCGGCCGGCGTCGGGATCACGAGCACGCCACCGCGATTCCTGCGCGCCGGCGAGGTCCTCGAGACGTGGGTCGAAGGGATCGGAACGATCCGAAACGTTGTGAAGGAGCAGCAGTGAACCACGCGATCGAACTCGGCTACGTCCGGATCGAGGTCGGCGACCCGGCGGCGCTCACGCCGTTCTTCACCGACATCATCGGACTCGCTCCCGGCGACGCGAGTCCCGCCGGCGACCTGACCTGGTCCGACGACGCCGCGGTCCAACGGGTCATCGTCGGGCAGGGTCCCGGCAACGACCTCACTGCGCTCGGCTTCGAAGCGCTCGACGCGGGCGCGTTCGATGCGACGCTCGCGCGCATCAGCGCAGCGGGCTACGACCCGACCGACGGCGATGCCGCGCAGTGCCGGGCCCGGCGGGTGGATCGGCTCGTGACAATCGGCGCCCCGTGGGGATCAGCGCTGGAGCTCGCGCTCGGGCTCGAACGTCGATCGGCGCCGGTCTCGACGCCGTTGATGTCGGGCGGCTTCGTCACGGTCGGGCAGGGCTTCGGCCATGCGGTCATCGCGACGACGGCCTTCGACGAGTCGGTGCGCTTCGCGACCGAAGGGCTGGGGATGGTCCAGTCCGACTGGATGCAGACCTCGATCGCCGAGGGAATCGACCTCGAGGTCCGCTTCTTCCACTGCAACGCCCGCCACCACACCCTCGCGTTGGCCCGGGCACCGTTCGAGCTGCCGCAGAAGCTGCACCACGTGATGTTCGAGACGAACGACCGCGACGACGTCGGCCGCGCCTTCGACCGGGCCTTCGCCGCCGGCCTCCCGCTTCCCAACGGCCTCGGGGTCCACGACAACGACCGGATGTTCTCGTTCTACGTCGCGAGCCCGGCCGGATTCCAGGTCGAGGTCGGTCACGGCGCCCGCCGGATCTCCGAACCCTGGACCGAGGACCGCCGCTACGACGCCGCCAGCATCTGGGGCCATCAGCCCGTCCCCGGTCGTTGAGCGGCTCGCCCCCGGGGGCGTCGACCTCAGCCTCGATTGTTGGCGTGACCGAACGCGAGATCAGCGACGCCGCACCCTCGTTTCACTCCGCGGGAGATCCGAACGCGAAGGTCGTCCCGGTGTTCGAGAAAGAGAAGCCAGCCGGGCTGCACGGGGTCACCACCCAGGTACCGCGCACGTCGCTGAACGCACGACCGATCTCGCGTGCGTCCTCGGCGGTCATCGTGAACACGAGCTCTCCGCCCAGATAGAAGCCGCCCTCCCCCGTCACCCCGTCGGTGTTCCACTCGACGAGGTGCGCGGCACCACCCCGTCCCCGCGGGAGCTCGAGCCGGCCGGTGATGTGGCCGCGGAAGTCGATACGGCCCTCCATCTGCGCATCGCCGGGCGGGCTCACCAGCCACGTGGTCATGGTCGAGAGGTCGAGGTCGTAGCGACCGTCGGGCTCGACCGTGAGGATCGCGCCGTCGCCTCCGCCGTGATCGGCGATGTGACCCGCGGTGATCGACCGCAGCGTCGACCGGCCCACGTAGCAGCGACGCTCGTTGCACACCTCGCGAAGGGACCGACCCCGCATCGTCACCGAGCCGCGGCCCTGCCCACCCGCGATGCCCATCGCGAGGTTGTCGGCGCCGGGCAGGCGCGTGAACGTCTGTCCCTCGAGCTCGGTGCCGGGCGGGCAGGTGCATTCGCGACCGGTGCACCATTGACCAGCGATCTGCGCGATCGGTTCGTCGGAGCCGCCGTGACGCGCGGTGCCACCGGTCCCGCCCGCGACGTCGATCTCGGTGATCTCGGCCTGGATCGAGACCCCCGCTCGGTGGCTGGCGTAAGGAGCCGATTCGATCGTGTCGTGGGCGCCGTTTCCGAGTACACCGAACGCGCCCGGGGGCGACACTGAGATCTCGGGGACCTCGGGACCGGTGAGATCCCAGTTCGAGCCCCAGCTCGCGAGGTCGTACTGCAGCGGGCCCCAGTGTCCCACCACATCGCCCCCGTTGACGGTGTCGTGGTACGCGGCCTGGCTCGCGTCGTCGACGGTGATCGCCCGCACTCGCGACCACAATCCGGGCGCGCTCTGGTTGGCGAGGGAGAAGAAGCCGACTGCGTCGTAGGCGCGCGCGAAGAGCGGCGTGCGGGGGGTGGCCTGCCACCGCTGGTAGGTCGACGTGAGGATCCGTTCGTCGGCGCCGCCCTGACCGGCGACGGCGGCGCCGGCCACCCAGTTCGCCAGGCCCTCACGAGTCCAGAGGGGCTGGGGACCAGCCTCACCGCTCCCGCCGCGCCAGATCCGCTGGTAGCAGTGGAACAGCTCGTGCGCGAGCACCAGGCTCGGACCGCGCTGCTCGCCGATCCGCGTGGAGTGCACCGTGACGCGACACAGGTCCCGCCGCACGAGCGTGGTCCACGCGCGCGCGGTGCCGAGTTCCCGGAGCGGCGTCGCGGTCACCATCACCTGCACCTGCACCGGGGTCGCGTCGCCCATGGGTCCGAGTCGGGCTTCGAGGAGCCGCAACGATGCGTCGACACTCGGGCGGTATGCGTCGGCGCCCGGCCCGTCGGTTTCTGCGGGTCGGAACCTGACCGATCGCCCGATTCCGGAGGCAGGAGTCGCCGACGACGGGTTCGGGCCGACGGTCGTGCCGAGGCGCTGCTCAACGGCATGGCGCTGAGCGGCGGTGAGCTCGTCCCAGCGGGCCGTCACCGCGTCGACGGCGAGCGTCCCCGACACGAGTTGTCCCCGCGGTCCGTCGGGAACGCGGACTCCGGGAAGGGGACCAAAGGCGATGACGAAGAGCTGGAGCGCCCGCTCGACGGGGAGGTCGTCGGTCGTCTGTCCGGCGAGTACCTGTTCGACGTCGGTCGGTCGCGGCGCCGGGCCGCCGAAGGTGCCTTCCGAGCGGGGCCCGGATGCAGCAGGCGCGCCCGATGCGCCGTCCTCGCTGGCGGACTTCCCCTGACAGCCGGCCGCGAGCAACCCGCTGACCAGGGCCACGGCGATCACCGCGCGACGCGCTCGACGGCGTTCCACGAGACATCTATCGACGGCCCGGTCGAGATCTGAAGGCTGCAACGCGTTCGCCTGAGCAATGCGGGTCTGATCCCCCGATCGTTTGCGTGACCAGTGGCGAGGGTCAGCTCCCGCGGCGGGACGGTGGGCGGTCGGGGACTCGGCCTCCGTCGGCGATGAACGCGGTCGTGATGGCTGCGACATGACGGTGGTCTGTGCCACAGCATCCACCGATCACCCGCAGTGCGGGCAGCTGCGACCGGAGCTCGACGTACCGCTGCGCGAGGTCGTCGGGGTCGCCGGCGTCGAGCTCCTCCATCTCGTCGAGCTCAGCGTGACTGAGTGTTGACGCGTTGGCGCGCAGTCCGCCGACCCGGGTGGCCCATGGCGCCGTGCCGTCGAGGGCGTGGTCGAAGTGCGTCGGGTGGGCGCAGTTGATCATGTAGTGGGTCGGGTAGCTCGCGGTCGCGGCATCGGTGGTCTCGATCGCCTCCCCGAGCGACATTCCCGACGGCAGGTGTCCGTCGGTTTCGAGCGTGAAGGAGATGACCACCGGCAGATCTGCATCGGCGGAAGCCCGGGAGATGCCGATCGCTTCGTCGGCGCAGCAGATGGTCATGGCAGTGACGACGTCGACCGGAGTGTCGGCGAGGCACCCGATCTGGAACGAGTGGTACTCGGCCGCCTCGTCGGCGTCCATCGCAACGTCGATCAGGTACCCGTCACCGCGTGGCCCGATCGCGGCGCCGACGAGGAATGGCTGGTCGCTCGTCCATCGGGGACGCAGGCGGTGCACGACATCGACCGACGCATCGATCAGTTGGGCGAGCGTGGCGCGATCGTGTCCGAGCGTGGCCGCCCAGTCGGGGTTCGCGCGCCACGTGGGCGCTTCGAGCACGACCGCGGCCGATGCGGCTCGGGCGATCTCGAGGTAGTGCTCGTAGTACTCGGTGAGGAGGACTCGACCGCTCTCCGTCGCGGCGAGCGGGTAGGCCGCGAAGGCCGGGAGGTCGATCCCGCGCTCGAAGACCAGCCAGGTCTCGAGCCCGGCGTCGGTCACCACTGGAGTCGAGAGCGGGGGGAACGGGATGCGGGCAGTGTGTGTCGTCATGTGCTCAGCGAACCAGCTGCGGTCGCCTCCTGCTTGGGGACGGTATGAGGATTCATCTGAGGATCACGAACGGTGAGCTGCGACGAGCTCCACGGCGAGCCGGACGGTGCCGTCGGGATCGAGGCGCTGCCCCTCCGCGAACCACGCGGCGAACTGGCTCGACCCCACCCGCTGAGCGATCTGGTCGATGACGTCGGAGATGTGTTCGGCTTCGGCGCCGTAGCTCACGCGTAAGCGCTCATCCGCCATCGCCCCGGCGAGGAGAGTCGCGGCCCGATCGTCGCCGACGCTCGCGAGCAGACCGATGAGATTGCGTATCGCCGTTACCGCATGGGTGAAGTTCCCGTGCCGCAGGTAGTCGTGCAACGAGTCGTGGAACGCCTCGAGCGCAAGATCGATCTCCCCTACCCGAACGAGTTCGATCGCCAACGCCGTGCGCGACACCGAGATGACGAATCGGTTCCCGACCGTCTTGCCGAGCTCGATGGCATCGTGGAACTCATCGGCCGCACCGGTATCGCCGATCGCGCTCAACGCGTCGCCGCGGGTGTACGAGAGCCACGCCTGATCGGTCGGCGCGAGCTCAGGGAGATCAACCCGGGCGAGCTGGTCGAGTGCACCCGGCGCGTCACCTCCGTAGACGCGGGCGAGCGCGGCGTCGACGACACCGAACGCAGCTGCGTGCGAGTCTCCGAGCTGGTCACCGAGTCGCTGGAGCTCGACCGCGGCCCGGGCCGCACCCTCGAGGTCGCCTTCGTACAGCGCGACGTCGGCGAGCAACTCGATCGCGGTTGCCCGCATTCGTCCTTCGACCACCGCGGCCACCGCGTCGGCGCGCTCGCGGGCGAAGGTGAGCTCGCCCCGATGCGCCGCGGCCGCAGCGGCCATGAGGGACGCACCAGGAAGTCGTTCGTCGGCCTGTTCTGGATTGCCCGCCAGGAGCACGCGGCTCCACTCGGCGGGTTCGAGCCAGAGGCTGGAGTACGCGACGTGGAACAACGCTCCACTCATCATCGACGCCAGCTGCGGATCGTTCCGCTGAGCCCACTGGTGCGCTGCACGCGTCTCGGCGACGAATTCGTCGGAACGGCGCCGTCCTACCGCTTCGTGAGGCGTCCGGAGTTGGTCGTCGATCGAGCGCAGGACTTCGGCCACATGTTCGGCGTGCCGGCGTCGCACCTGGCCGGCGGAGCCCGACTCGTCGAACCAGTGCTCAGCCACCGTCCGTACGGTGGTGAACATCGAGTATCGCGTCTCGGTTCGGCTGCGGTCCGCGTCGAGCAGCGACCGCTCGGCGAGTCCGGCAAGGTCGAAGGCCGCCGAGTCCGGCGCGTCGGGAACGAGGACCGCGCCGGCATCGGCGGCGGTCACGGGTCCGGCGAAGACAGAGAACTGCGTGAAGATCTCACGGTCGTGCGCGTCGAGGAGCTCGGCCGACCACGTCACGAGCGAATCGAGCGAGCGGTGGCGATGCGCGGGTGTCCGATGCGACATCTGAAGCAGCGGCAGCCGCTTGGCGATCGCCCGATCGAGGTCGTCGAAGGTCATCGAAGCGATGCGTCCGGCGGCCATCTCGATGGTCAACGGCAACCGATCGAGTGACGAGATCAGTCGGTCGATCCGATCCGCCCCGACGGCATCGGGATCCCACGACGGAACGGCGGCTCTGGCACGTGCTCGGAACAGCTGGCTCGCCTGCTCGATGGTGAGTGGCGCCACGAAGACCACGATCTCGTCGCTCAGACCGAGTCGCACCTGGCTCGTGGCAAGCACGTGAAGGCGCGCTCCCGTAGTGCGGAGCACCCGTTCGACGAGGTGGCTCACCTCGTCGATCACGTGCTCACAGTTGTCGAGGATCACCAACGCATCGAGTCGTGCGATCGAATGGACGGCGTCGTCGGGCCGGTGACTGTCGAGCACGATGTCGAGTGCACGCGCGACCGCAGGGAGCACGTGCTCTCCCGAGGCGACGGTCACGAGCTCGATCAGGTGGATGCCGTCGGGATACCTACCGTCGAGCTCTCCCGCGGAGGCAATCGCGAGCGTCGACTTCCCCACGCCCCCTGCGCCCGTGAGCGTCACGAGGCGCGACCGGCTCACGGCGGCGAGCACTGCGACGAGATCAGCATTGCGACCGATGAGACGGTGCACGGATGAGACACGACTGGCGTCACCGGTCTCGTCCTGGGAGACGGTAGCGACGAACCGATAGCCCCGGCCGCGTGTGTTCATGATCGTGTGTTGCTGCCGCCCGTCATCTCCGAGGGCGCGTCGGATCTCCTTGATGCGCGTCGTGAGGTTCGCATCGGAGAGGAAGCTGTGGCCCCACACCCCGTCGAGCAGCTCGATCTTGTCGACGACCCGATCTCGGTGCGCGATCAGATGGCTGAGCAGGTCGAACGCCTGCGGCTCCAGGTGCACCGATTCGCCGGCCCGACGAAGATCGCGACCGTCCACGTCGAGGTCGAAGGCGCCAAAGCGGTACACGGCTGCCAGCTTCCCATCATCACGACGAAAGCGATGCGGAGATCGAGCCCCACGTGGCGTTCGAGGTGGACGACCTCGCCGATGCGATCCGGGACCACGGCGAGCGCGGCGTGTTCTCCGGACCGCTGCTCGTCGCCGTCGCGCAGCTCACCTACGAGATCGCCTGCTGACGCGAATCAGGGGGTCAAGCTCCGCCCGCCGGGGTCGATACTCTCGCGATGGACCCGCGGCGCCTCGTGGCGCTCGTTCTCGTCGTCGGCAGCGCAGGTCTCTTCGCAGCTGTGTCACCCGCCACCGCCGCACCGCCTCCAGAACGAGCGCCGACGCTCTTCGTCCTGCGCGGGGCAGCACACGGCGGAGGCAACCAGCTCACCGTCAACACCCGGCGCGTCGAGTGGTTCACCGATCGGCCGGTTCGACGTGCGGGAGTGATGACGCCACGGGCACTCGTGCGCGGCTGGGAGGCCTGGGGGTTCGCCGACGACCCGCCGAACGCCGCGATCACCGCCGACGACCTCGACGTGGTCGTCGAACTGTCCGAGCCCCGCGTGCGCGACGGGCGGCTGCGCTTCGACGTGAAGCCGGTGCGGGGCCGACTGCCGAGAGGCGGACTCGGCGCGGTGTCCGTCTTCGTCGATGCCACCACCACTTCATCGACCTCGACGGTCCAGATCGTGAACAACTCCGGAGAACAGACCACCGCGTACGTGTTCGTGACCGCGCCGAACACGCAGTTCATGTCGACGGCCTGGCTCTCACAGGAGGTGTTCCCGGGCGCAACCGCGTCCCTCACGTGGGACACGACCACCCAGCTCATGTGGGCGAACGGGATCCTGATGCCCGGCACGGTCTTCGACGCGCAGCAGATCTTGACGCTGCCGCCGGCGGGACCGGGCCAGTCGGGCACGGCCGACCTCACCCAGGAGAACGGCTCGTACACCCTGACGACTGACCCGACGTACGAAGGCCAACCGGGCTCGCTCACCGTGCAGGGGTCGTCCTCGGTGGCCGAGAGCAACGTCGCCGTCGCGATGGGGATCTCCGGCAGCCCCGCCCTCGTTGCGCCGGCCTTTCCCAATTACGCGACGACGTTCCCCGCCACCGGTCTCACCTACTGGCTGAGCACCACTCCGTTCGTGGAGGAGGGCCAGGTCCTCGCCGGCGATCCGACACAGAACGCGGTGCAGCTCAGCTTCCCGCCGGGCGTGACCGCGCTCACGGCCACACTCAACCCGGACGGGACCTGGACCGTCGAGCCGGCCTGAGCACCTACGGGATCGTCGGCTGACGAGCTGCGCTTTCCGCGTCCCACCGCTATCCCAACCGGGTCAGCACGTTCCGGGTGATCTGTTCGATCTGGGGATCTCGTCCGGCCAGGCCGTGAGCCCAGTCGGTCGAACCCGACGTCAGCACCGTCGCGCCCGCCTCGTTCGTGTACACACCCAACACCGCGTGGCCGTGACGGATGCGTTCCATCGCCTCGGGCTCACGCGTCCCGAACACCCGTGACGCGATGTACTCCAACTCGCTCGGCTGGCCCGGCTTGGGTGGCCGGGGCGCGGTCTCGCGCGTGAAGTGCTGCGTCGGGCACGTGCCGAGGATCTCGAACGTCGGCGGGGTGCCGTCCTCACCGGTCGGATACGGCAGTCCGTCGCGGGAGGTGAACCCGCACCCGTCGCACTCGTAACCGACGACCGTCGCACCTGCACCGAGCACATCGCCGTAGCCGAGCCCGGTGCCGTCGAAGATCCAGTGACCGGCCCGGTGCACGGTGTAGCCACCGAGGCCCGCAGTCACGTTGCGACCGATGCGGTGATAGCCCCCACGGGTGAACGAGACACCGGTCATGTGGTTCTCGGGACGACCGACCACCACGTCGGACCAGAACGTCGTCACCTCCGATTCTCGCTCGGTTCCCATCACCGGGTCGTTCCGGAAGAAGCCCTTGTAGCCGACCATCACGTCGTGGTCGTCGCCCTCGATGCGCACCTGCCACAACGACGTGTTGCCCGAAAAGAACGCTGCGTTGCCGCCGCGCGCGACGAACGCCTCGACGGTGTCGCGCATGCCGCGCGACCAGTACTCGTCGTGGCCGACTGACAGATACAAGCTCGCGTCGTCCAACACCTCGGGGTGCTCCTCGAGATCGGCGTTCGTGCACACACCGATCTCGAACCCTTCACGTTCGGCCCACTCGATGAACGGCAACTCCCAGTCGGGCCAACCCGCCGACCCGGCATACCCCGACAAGTGGTTGAGTTGGACATAGCCGACATGCGCGGCGTTCTGTGGGTCCGGCGCTCCGGTCCCCGTCACCCGACGGCCCTTACCCGGCGGCTTGAAGAGGTAGCCCGCCGCCATCGGCCGCTGCATGGCCACGTGGGTGCCACCCGTGTACAGGTTCGGCCCGCCGAAGTCGTTGTAGGCATGCCACGTGTTCGTCGCCAGCGCGACCACGACGCGCGCGCCCGAAGAGGGACGCACGACGAAGAACGCGTAGTCGCGCCGCACCTTCTCGCCGACCTCGATCTCCATGACCACCTCGTAGTAGCCCGACCGCCACGTCGGGTCGACATCGAGCGTCAGTGCCACCGGCCAGCCACACCCTTTCGAGGCCGCGTCCTGCGGCGTCTCGTG
>JBBRHS010000077.1:0-10379 GCA_038222385.1 Acidimicrobiia bacterium | reverse complement strand
GCGGCCACCTCGTCGGGCGAATCGCCGAGGAGGAGCCGGGCCTGGACGTCGGCCTCGAGGGGTGGTTCCTCGCGGACCCGACGCCAGGGCGCGACCACGATGAGCGCGATCGCGAGCACGCAGGCGGCGACACAGATCAGGGCCAGCACGGAAGCATCCACCGGGATCGAGTGTACCCAGCGGTCCGGGCTCCGATGCCGGCCCGTGCCGCGAATGAACAGCGCCCGGGCGTCAGGTCCCGTCGCCCCATTCGCGCTCGGCCCACGGCACGGGCGCGGCGGCGGGTATCGAGGCGAGGATCCGCTCACGCACCGTGAACCAGACCTCACGCATCTCGTCGAGGGAGGCGAACGGGATCGGTGGCTGCTCGCCGGTTCGGGCCGGCATCGGCGGCCCGTTCACAAAGAGCAGTCGGGCCAACGGATCGCTCACCCAGTTGTCGACCGACTTGTTGTGCTCTGCTTTGCGAGGACTCATGTGCCCGGAGAGGGACTTGAACCCTCACGCCCTTGCGGGCAACGGATTTTGAGTCCGTCGTGTCTGCCGATTCCACCATCCGGGCGGGACTGCCGGGTGGAGTTTCGCACGTCCCGGGTCGACGGTCTCCGTTCAGTGCCCCGCGAACGGCACTGATTGACGTCGCTCGTGGGGTGAACTATCCCTTACGGCAAGGTGAACGATCGGCAAAGTCGATCCAGGGTGGGGGAGATGCCATGCGGCGCTGGTGCTGGATGTTCGCGGTGGTCGCACTCGTCGCGGCGGGATGCTCGCTTCCCGCGACGACCCCCGGAACCGCGGCCTTCCCCAACGGGGTCGCCGCGGGTGACATGACCGACAGCTCGGCGATCCTGTGGACGCGGACGTCCGCCGACGCGACCGTCGACCTCGAGGTCTACGACAACGTGGTCACGGGGCCGGTCATCTCGGCGGGGACGACCCCGATCCACACCGACTCCGCGTTGACCGACTCCTCCACCGACTTCACGGCCAAGATCGAGGTGACCGGCCTGTCGTCGAACCACGTCTACTACTACCGGTTCAAGAACGGGTCGGAGGAGAGCCAGCTCGGTCGCTTCGTCACCGCCCCGGCGCCCGGCGAGGCCGCGAGCGTCTCGTTCGTGGTCGCTGCCGACTCCGATGGGTTCCCCGTCGGTGGCCCGCCCGCGTTCAACAACTTCGAGGTCCTCGAGCGGGCGCGCCTCGAGCAGCCCGCCTTCTTCTCGTTCCTCGGCGACACGATCTACTCCGACTCGGCCTTCGCTCCGGGTCCGGTCACGACCGTCGACCAGTACCGCGATGCCCACGAGCAGAACCGGTCGTTCGCCAACCTGCGCAACCTGATGAGCGCGACGGGCACCATCGCCCAGATCGACGACCACGAGGTCGTGAACGACTTCGACGGCGAGACCGTCAACACCCTCCTGCCGGGCCGTTACGCCGCGGGACTCCAGGCGTTCCACGACTGGATGCCGACCAAGACCTCGAACAGCCTCGTCGATGCGACGTGCGCGGGGAACCCGCGTTACTTCCGCCAGAAGTGGGGCACCCAGGTCGAGATCTTCCAGCTCGACGAGCGTTCGTGCCGAAGCTCGCAGGACCCGGTGAAGGCGGCCTGCACGGTCGGCATCACGCTCGACCTCGCGCCCACCGCGCCGGGCCCGCTCCGCCTCGGCGGGGGCCTCCCGGCCGCGCCGCCACCCGGATGCCTCACCGCCATCAACGACCCATTGCGCACCATGCTCGGGCCGGTCCAGAAGGCGCAGTTCACGGCCGACCTGGCCTCTTCCACGGCGAAGTGGAAGATCGTGCTCAGCGAGGACGCGATCCAGCAGTTCTACGCGCTGCCCTACGACCGCTGGGAGGGCTTTGGCGCCGAGCGCAGTGAGGTCCTGAACTACATCCGCGACAACAGCATCGCCAACGTCGTGTTCCTGACCACCGACCTGCACGCCAACATCTACAACGACGTCTTCATCGACTCGGCGACCGATCCGACTCCGATCGCCTACGAGGCGGTCAGCGGGCCGATCGCGACCAACACCTACAAGCAGGAGATCATCAGCGCCGTCGGCGCACAGTACGTGCCGATCCTGCAGGCGGTCCTGGGCCTGCAGGGGGTCGACTGCCAGTCGCTCGACGTCTACTCGTACCAGTTGGTCCGTGCCAACAAGGCGACCGGCACCCTGACGATCGAGTCGAAGGACAAGTTCGGCAACGTCGTCGGCAACGACACCGACAACTCGATCAAGTGCAAGAAGGTGCTCGGTCCCTGATCATCCCGATGTAGCTTGTCCCGGCTATGAGCCGACTGACCTGGACCGGTGACGACGCCTTCACCGTGGGTGACGTCGCCTTCAGGATCCAAGACCTCTGGGCGCCGCTGGCGCACCCGGCCGTCGACGACGAGTTCGTGGTGTTCAAGCCGATCCACCTCGCTGATCGCTATGCCGACCTGCTTGGTGAGCTGCAACCACGGAACGTGGTCGAGCTCGGCATCCTCAACGGCGGCAGCACCGTGCTCCTCACCACGCTCACCGACCTGCGCAAGCTCGCTGCAGTCGAGCTCTCACCGAGCGCGACTCCGTCGTTCGCGGAGTGGGTCGAGCGCCAGGACGGACGCGTGGCGGTGCACTTCGGGGTCGATCAGGCCGATCAGGGCGCGTTGCGCCGAATCCTCGCCGAGGACTTCGGCGACGACCTCCTCGATCTCGTGGTCGACGACGCATCACATCTCCTCGCACCCAGTCGGGCGTCGTTCGACGTGCTGTTCCCGCACCTGCGGCCGGGTGGGCTGTACCTGATCGAGGACTGGACCATCCACCACGAGATGGAGCGACTGTTCGCCGACCCCGAGCTGCGCGCCGGTTGGGAAGCCTCGCCCGGCGCGCAGTCGGAGCACGTCAACGCGCTCGTGACGGAGCCGCCGTTGTCGCTGCTGCTGTTCGAGGCGTCGCTTTCGATGGCGTTCAGCGGCGTGATCGACGAGGTCTCCATCAGCCGCAACTGGGCGATTGTGCGGCGCGGCAGCGAGCCGGTCGATCCGGCGACGTTCAAGCTCGACGACCTCGTCATGCCCAAGACCCGTGCCCGGCTGAACGGCCTCTGAGCGACCCGGTTACCCCGAGATGCCGAGGCGTTTGGCGATGACCTCGTTCATGATCTCATCGGTCCCCGCGCCGATGCGTTGCAGGCGGGCGTCGCGCCACGCGCGACTCACCGGCGCTTCGTGCATGTAGCCGAACCCGCCGTGGACCTGGAGGCACGCATCGGCGACGCGATTCTGCACCTGAGCCACGAACTTCTTCGCCATGGAGATCTGGGCGACCGGGTAGTCGCCTTCCTGGATCTTCCACACGGTGTCGTAGAGCAAGGCGCGCGCGGCCTCGATCTCGGTCGCGGCGTCGGCGAGCTTGTGGGCGATCACCTGGTGGTCGCCGAGGGCCTTGCCGAAGGTGCGGCGCTCCCGCGCGTAGCTGATGGTCTCCTCGAGGATCTCGTCGGCCTGGCCGATGCCGGCGGCCGCGCCGGACAGGCGCTCGTACTGCAGTTGCCACATCAGTTGGGCAAAGCCCTCTCCGGTGGTGCCGCCGATGAGGTTGCCCTGCGGAACGACGACGTCGTCCAGCGCGAGCTCCACGGTGTCGCTGCCGCGCATGCCGAGCTTGCGGAGGCTGCGGGAGACCGAGACGCCCGGTAGGTCGGTGTCGACGACGAACAGCGAGACCCCGCGATGACGTGACCCTGGTTCGGTCTGCACGACGAGGGTGAGGAAGTCGGCCCGCACCCCGTTCGTGATGTAGAGCTTGCGCCCGTTGATCACCCAGGTGTCGCCATCGCGCTCGCCCCGGGTGGTCACCCCGGCGACGTCGGAGCCGGCGTCGGGCTCGGTGATCGCGATCGCGCCGATCTTCTCGCCCGCGATGGCCGGGCGCAGATACCGCTCGCGCAGCTCGTCGGAACCGAACTCGGCGAGCGCGGGCGTGCTCATGTGGGTCTGGACCCCGACCGCCATCGGGATCGCCCCGCAGCCGCAGTGGCCCAGCTCCTCCATGAAGACGAGGCCGCTGGCGAGATCACCGCCGGCTCCACCCCAGCGCTCGTCGTAGTGGAGGCCGAGGAACCCCAGCTCACCACAACGCCGGAAGACGTCGTCGGGGAAGTATCCGGCGTCCTCCCACTCGTCGACGTGGGGGCGCAGCTCCTTGTCGACGAAGCGGCGGATCGACGCCCGCAGTTCGTCGTGCTCGGGCGTGAAGACGGGGTGCCGGTGGGTCGCTCCCATCCCGGCACGGTACCCAAACGGGGCGCGGCCGGCTCCCCAGCCCGTAGAATCCCCGCTGTGAGCGAGTCGATTCTCCGCCGCCGTCTCGTGGATACGAGCGAGCGGCTCAAGAAGTTGCGGGCCGAGCTGGCGGTCACCGACGAGCAGTTGGTGTTCCTCGAGGAGGCGGCCGAAGAGGCCCGCCTGCGCGCGCTCGTGTCCGAGACGCCCCTCGCCGACGTCGAGGCACGGGAGGCCGGGCGGCACGCCGATGCGTTGCGCCGCCAGCGCGACGTCCTACGCCGCGCCATCGAGGCGCTCGTCCGAGAACAGGACGCCCTCCTCGACCGGATGGCAGCCGAGCTCCCCACGTCCTGATCCCCTGCACCGATCCCCGCACTGATCCCCCGCACGTCCATCCGGTACGGAGCCGCTGTGTCGCAAGCCCGAGTCGTGATCGCCGAAGACGAAGCCATCATCCGTCTCGACCTGAAGGAGCTCCTCGAAGAGGAGGGCTACGAGGTCGTCGGCGAGACCGGTCGCGGCGACGAAGCCGTCGAACTGGTGCGGGACCTGAAACCGGATCTCGCCATCCTCGACATCAAGATGCCCGGCCTCGACGGTCTCACCGCGGCGCGCCACATCGTCGGCGAGCGCCTCGCAGCCGTCCTCATCGTCACTGCGTTCTCACAGCGTGACCTCGTCGAACAGGCCCGCGACGCCGGTGCGATCGGCTACATCGTGAAGCCGTTCCAGAAGAGCGACCTCATCCCGGCGATCGAGGTCGCGCTCGGGCGGCACAAGGAGCTCGAGGATCTCGCCCGGGATGTCGGGGACCTGAAGGACCGGCTCGAGGGGCGCAAGGTCATGGACCGGGCCAAGGGGATCCTGCGCGATCAGCACGGATTTTCGGAGGACGACGCCTTCACCTTCCTCCGCCAGCAGGCCATGAACCGGCGGACGAAGGTCGAGGTGGTCGCCCAGATGGTGGTCGACGGGTCGCTCGCCCCATAGACCTGCGGGGCACGGTCGGTACCCTGGAAGCTCGACCGGGCGGTGGCCCGGGCTGAGTGGGGGAATGCGGCGTGGACGGACCCGCGCGTCTGCGGTACCAGCCGGGACTCGACGGACTGCGGGCGCTCGCGGTCGCGGCCGTCGTCGCCTTCCACCTCGAGCCGAGCGCGGTTCCCGGCGGGTTCCTGGGCGTCGACGCGTTCTTCGTGCTGTCGGGTTACCTCATCACCCGGCTCCTGATCGCAGAGTGGCACGAGCGGCGAGCCATCTCCCTCGTCGGGTTCTGGGCCCGCCGGGCCCGCCGGCTGCTGCCGGCGTTGTTCCTCGTGGTCGGCGCGGTCGCGGTCTACGCGATCGTCGCCGCTCCGGCCGAGGATCTCGGCCGGCTCCGGGGTGACGGGATCGCGAGCATCTTCTACGCGGCCAACTGGCGTTTCGTGGTGACCGGACAGTCGTACTTCGATCTCGTCGCGACGCCGTCGCCGTTCCGACACCTCTGGTCCCTCGCGATCGAGGAACAGTTCTACCTGGTGTGGCCGCTCGTGGTCGTCGCCTGCCTGCGCGCCCGGCACGCCCGCCGCGTCCTCGCCGCGGTCTGCGGGGTCGGCATCGTGGCGTCGGTCGCGTTGATGGCGATGCTGTATCAGGACGGCGATCCCTCGCGGGCGTACTTCGGCACCGACACGCGGGTGCACGTGCTCCTCGTCGGCGCGCTGCTCGCGGTGCTCACCTGGAACCGTCCGGCACCGGTTGCGTCGCGCCGGACGGCGATGGCCTTCGGCGGTGTCGGCCTCGTGGTGGTGGTCGGGATGGCGGCGCTGCTCGACGACCGCGCCGCGTGGTTCTACCGCGGCGGCTCCCTCCTCTTCGCGGTGGCGGTCGCCGGGGTGATCATCGGTACCGTCGCACCGGGCCGTTCTCCGCTGCGCTCGGGGCTCTCGGTCCGTCCCCTGGTGGCCCTCGGCGCGATTTCGTATGGCGTCTACCTCTGGCACTGGCCGGTGCAGATCTGGCTCACGCCCGACCGTGCGGGCGTCGACGGCCTCGCGCTCGACGCGATGATCGTTGCGGTCACGATCGCCGCGGCCGGTGTGTCGTACACGCTCGTCGAACAACCGATCCGCCGGGGTCTGCTCCGCGGGTGGCCGGCGCGCGTCGCCGCGCCGCTCGGTATCGCGACGGCGGTCGGATTCCTCCTGGCCGCGACGATGGGTGGCGTCTCACCGCCCGCCTACGCGACGGTGGCGCCGGGCACGGTGATCGAGGTCGAAGGCAAGCGGGTCACCGGGTCGTCGAGCACGACCGCGCCGCCTGCCAGCTCGCTGAGCGTGGCGCCGGTCACCGCTCCACCCGTCACCGCTGCGCCGACGCTCCCGCCGACGGCACCCGCCGCAGCGCCAAGGGCCCGACCGTCGAAGGTGCTGCTCGTCGGCGACTCGCTCGGCGCGTCGCTCGTCGAGGGGCTCCAGCCCGCCGTCGAGAACGAGGGTATCGGGTTCACCGCAACCGTCGTGCCGGGGTGCTCGACGGTCGGCGGGATGGTCGCCGACGCGAACGGCGCGCCGCTCGAGTGGAGCTCGGTCTGCAACGGGGTTCCGTCGTCGCAGGCCGACGCGATCGCCCGCCAGCAGCCCGACGTCGTGCTCTGGGTCGGGCTCTGGGAGATCTCCCACCGGTACGTCGACGGCAAGGCCTACTTCTTCGGGACGCCCGAAGGCGATGCCATGTTGCTCCAGCAGCTCGACGCGGCACGCGCCCGCCTCACCGCGGGCGGCGCCCGCCTGGTCTTCCTCACGCTCCCTCCCGGAGCGCACACCGACCGTGGCGATGCCGCACCGGAGCAGAGGGAACGGCCACCGCGCCTGAACGCGCTGTTCCGCCGGCTCGCGGCCCAGCATCCCGAATCGGTCTCGGTGATCGATGTCGCGGCGATGATGTGTCCGGCGGGCGATCCCTGCCCCGAGGTGGTCGACGGTGTCCGGCTCCGTCCGGTCGACGGAGTGCACTTCGGTCCCGACGGCGCGCGGTGGGCCGGCCCCCGTATCGTCGAGGCGCTGCTTGCAGGCTGACTCGTGCCGGGACGCGCGTACTGTGGCGGTGTGGCGAAGCTGCTCCTCCTCGATGGTCACTCGCTTGCGTACCGGGCGTTCTATGCCCTCCCGACCGACCTCGCCACGTCGTCGGGGATGGTCACGAACGCCGTGTACGGCTTCACCGCGATGTTGGTCAAGGTGCTGGGTGATGAACAGCCCGACTACGTCGCGGTCGCGTTCGACACGCCCGCCCGCACCTTCCGCAACGACATGGACGTCGACTACAAGGCGAACCGCAAGGAGACGCCCGATCTCTTCCGTTCCCAGCTGCCGCTGATCCGCCAGGTCCTCCAGGCGTTGCGGATCCCCACCGTCGAGCTCGAAGGGGTCGAGGCCGACGACGTGATCGGCACCCTCGCGACCCGGGCGGCGGCGAAGGGCATCGACACGATCGTCGTGACCGGCGACCGCGACTCGTACCAGCTCGTGCAGGACCCCCATCTCAAGGTCCTCTACAACAAGCGCGGCGTCTCCGACTACGCGCTCTACGACGAAGCGGGTATCAAGGAACGCACCGGCGTCACCCCCGCGCAGTACCCCGACTACGCGGCGATGCGCGGCGACACGAGCGACAACCTCCCGGGCGTGCCGGGTATCGGCGAGAAGACCGCGGCCAAGCTCATCAACACCTACGACGACCTCGAAGGGATCTTCGACCACCTCGACGACCTGCCCCCGAAGCAACGCGCCAACCTCGGTGAGATGCGCGACCGGGTGTTCCAGAACCGGGAGATGATGCGGCTCCGGCTCGACTGCGACATCTCCCTCGACCCCGACGACCTCGTCCCGACTGCGTTCGACCGCGAGGAGGTGCGGACCCTCTTCACCCAACTCGAGTTCCGCACGCTGTACCCCCGGCTGCTCGAAGCGGTCGGCAGCAGCGCGATGGGGGAAGCCGAGCCCGAATCCGAAGCAGTCGACGTCGAAGTGGCTCATCTCCGCACCGCGGCCGCGGCGGTCACGTTGCTCGACGCGATCCGCACCACCGGTGAGCGGTTCGCGCTCGAACCCCGGTGGGCCGGGATCCCCGGTCGCTCCCACATCGTGGGGCTCGGCGTGGCCGCGCCCGACGGCGTCGCGTCGTACATCGACGGCGAGCTTCTCGGCGACGACACCCTCCGCGACGCGCTGACGCGGCTGCTCGCATCCGACGGGCCACCGCTCGTCGCCCACCGGGCGAAGGAGCTGATGCACGGGCTCGCACCGGTCGAGGTCTGGTCGTTGGATCTCGACACGGTCGTGATGGCGTACCTCCTCGACCCGGGCGAGGGGAAGTACCTGCTCGACGATCTGGTCGCCCGGCACCTCGGCCTCGAGGTGCGATCGCCCGACGCCGAGGAGGGGACGCTCGACCTCGACGGTGACACGTCGATCGAGGAGACGGGGCGGCGCGCTCATGCAGTGCTCGCCCTCGGCCTGTTCCTCGAGGAAGCGCTACGCGCCCGCGAGCTCGACGCGCTGTACGAGCGGATCGAACGCCCGCTCGTGCGGGTGCTCGAAGAGATGGAGTCGACCGGGATCCGCATCGATCGGGAGTTCCTCGACGAGATGCGTCACGATCTCGCGCAGCAGTGCGAGGTGCTGGTGGCCAAGATCCACGCCGCCGCGGGCGAGGAGTTCAACGTGAACTCGACGCCGCAGCTGCGCCGCATCCTGTTCGAGAAGCTCGGCCTCACGCCGGTGAAGCGCACCAAGACCGGTCCGTCGACCGACGCCGACTCGTTGCAGAAGCTCGCCGACGACCATCCGATGGTCGCCGACCTGCTGCGGTACCGGGAGGTCGAGAAGCTGCGCAACACCTACGCCGACGCGCTGCCGCCGCTCATCGGCCCCGACGGCCGCATCCACGCGACCCTGAACCAGGTCGCGACGACCACCGGCCGGATCTCGAGCGAGTCGCCGAACCTGCAGAACATCCCGGTGCGCACCGCCGAAGGCAGGGAGATGCGGCGGGCGTTCATCGCCGACGACGGATGTGGCCTGCTCACCGCCGACTACTCCCAGATCGAACTCCGGGTGCTCGCTCACCTCGCCGAGGATCCCGGCCTCATCGACGCGTTCGCCCGCGGGGCCGACGTCCACACGACGACCGCGGCCGGAGTCTTCGACGTGGCCGAGGAGGACGTCGACGAGTTCCAGCGTCGCTTCGCGAAGGTCGTCAACTACGGACTCGCCTACGGGATGGAGGCCTACGGGCTCGGCCAGCGGCTCGACATTCCGACCGACCAGGCGCGCGAGATACTCGACAGCTACTTCGAGTCGTTCCCGGCGGTGCACGACTTCATGGATCGCACCGTGCGCGAGGCCCGTGACCGTGGGTACACGACCACCCTGTTCGGTCGCCGCCGCCAGATCGCCGAGCTCGCGTCCGACAACTTCCGGATCCGCCAGATGGGGGAGCGCATGGCGCAGAACGCGCCGGTGCAGGGTTCGGCCGCCGACATCTTCAAGCTCGCCATGATCGACGTCGACGCGGCGCTGCGCGCCGAAGGCCTCCGGTCCCGGATGATCCTCACTGTCCACGACGAGCTCGTGCTCGAGGTGCCCACCGGCGAACGCGACGTCGTCGAGGTCTTGGTGCGCGAGACGATGTCTGCGGTCACGGAGCTCGCGGTGCCGCTGACAGTCGACACGGGCTTCGGCCCCAACTGGGCCGAAGCCAAGTAGCGGTGCAGGCGACCGGCGCCGGCATCGACGCGACGCGCTTCGAGCGAAGACGGGCACGCAGCATCGCTGGTGGGCGTTCAGGCTGCTCGCCGCGATCTTGCGCCGCGAGACCGATCCGATCACGAACACACGGCGTGGCGCAGCGTATCCACCCGCCCTGCGTACCGCCGTGACGGGTGTGACCTGATGTCAGCGAATCCACACGGGCCCTGGTTCAACGAGGTCGCGGCGTTCCTCGGACCCGCGTACTTGCGGAACGCGTTCACCATGGGAACGATCCAGGAGGTCGACTTCCTGGTGCGGGAGCTCTCGCTCGAGCCGGGGATGCAGGTGCTCGACGCGGG
>JBBRHS010000076.1:0-10417 GCA_038222385.1 Acidimicrobiia bacterium | reverse complement strand
CCGGGGTGTCCAACCGCTTCGAGTCACCCGAGAGGTCTGTGTCATGGCATCCGTCTGCGACGTCTGCGGCAAGCAACCGCAGTTCGGCAAGCGCCTGAGCCACTCCCACCGCCGCACGAACCGGCGCTGGAACCCGAACGTACAGCGCGTCCGCGCCATCGTGAACGGCTCGCCTCGTCGGATCCACGCCTGCACCGGCTGCCTCAAGGCCGGCAAGGTCCAGAAGCCGTAGGGCCCGGAGCCGTGCAGGGCGTCGTCCGCACCTTCGATCCTCTCTCCGGCGAAGGAGTCATCCTCTCCGACGCCGACCGTACCGACTTCACGTTGGCGGCCGATGCGCTCGAGCACTCGATCTTCCGGATGCTCCGCCAGGGCCAGCGCGTGAACTTCGACCTCGACGACGCCGGCCGGGCCACCCGGGTCCGCATCGGTGCCGAGGTCGACATGGGCTACTCCGGCGACATCTAGCGCCCGACATGCTGAACCGCTGGTCGGATTCCGATGCCCGGGCCTGCACCGATCCGCTGAGTGAGCGGGCGTACACCTCCCGCCTCCTCGGGGTCGACCCCGAGCTGGTCATGCACGGCGGTGGCAACACCTCCGTCAAGCTCGTCGGCGACGACATCTTCGGGCGCTCGGTCGACCTCCTCTACGTGAAGGGGTCGGGCTCCGACCTGGCCACGATGTCGGCCGAAGACTTCGTGCCCGTACGCCTCGACCATCTCACCGCGCTGGCAGAGCTGGAGACGCTGAGCGACACCGAAATGGCCGAGCAGCTCCGGATCGGCACCGTGCGCGCCGGGGCTCCTGCGCCGTCGGTCGAGGCGATCCTCCACGCCTGCCTCCCGTTCCGCTTCGTCGACCACACCCACGCCGACGCGGTGTTGACCATCACCAACACCCCCGGAGGCCGCAAGCGCATCGAGGAGCTCTACGGCAGCTCGGTGGTGATCGTCGACTACGTGATGCCCGGGTTCGACCTCGCCCGCCGGTGCGCGGAGGAGTTCCCGGCGCAACGCACCGACGACACCGTCGGCATGGTGCTCATGAACCACGGGATCTTCTCCTTCGGCGACACCGCCCGGGAGTCGTACGACCGGATGATCGAGCTCGTCGCGATGGCCCAGGAGTACCTCGAGGGCCACGACGCCTGGGAGCTGCCGACGCGGCCGATGCCGATGCCGCCGCCGAGCTCGCAACGCGTGGAGATCGCACAGCTGCGGGCGGCTATCTCTTCGGCCGCGGGAGTTCCGATGGTCGTGGAGTCGACCCGGACGCCGCGCGTCGGTGCGTTCCTCGGACGCCCCGACTTCGCCGATCTCGCGACCCGCGGCCCGATGACCCCCGATCACGTCATCCGTACGAAACACCTGCCGCTCGTCGGCCGCGACGTCGGCGCGTACGTCGGCGCCTACGAGGAGTTCTTCCGCCGCAACGAGCCGCGCACCGCGGAGACGCTCACGATGCTCGACCCGGCGCCTCGCATCGTGCTCGATCCCGACCTCGGACTCCTCACGATCGGGCGCACCGCGAAGGACGCGGCCGTCGCGCGAGACATCGCGGTCCACACCATCGACGCGATCGAACGATCCGCCGCGCTCGACGACTGGCAGGCGCTCCCCGAAGGGGACCTCTTCGACGTCGAGTACTGGTCACTCGAACAGGCCAAGCTGCAGAAGCAGGGCGCTCCGCTCCCCCTCGCCGGCGACGTCGCGCTCGTGACGGGCGCCGCATCGGGAATCGGGCGGGCCACCGCCGACGCGCTGCTCGGCGCCGGCGCCGCGGTCGTCGGGCTCGACATCGACCCGGGCATCGGCGACACCCTCACGCACCCCGGGTTCCTCGGCATCCGATGCGACGTGACCGACGACGGTGCGATCGATGCCGCCCTCGAAGCGGGCGCCCTTCGGTTCGGCGGCCTCGACGTGCTCGTGCTCAACGCCGGGGTGTTCCCCGCGTCACAGCCGATCAACGAACTGACGTCGCAAGAGTGGCGGCGCGTCATGGCCGTGAACCTCGACGCCAACCTGTCGCTCCTGCGTTCGGCCGGTGAACTGCTCGCGCTCACGCCGAGGTACGGCCGCGGCGTCGTGAACGCCTCCCAGAACGTCCACGCGCCCGGCCCGGGCGCGGCGGCGTACTCGGCGTCGAAGGCAGCCCTGACCCAGCTCGCCCGGGTGGCCGCGCTCGAGTGGGCGCCACAGGGCGTGCGCGTCAACATGGTCCATCCCAACGCGGTGTTCGACACCGGCATCTGGGACGACGCCACGATCGCGTCGAGGGCGTCGAGCTACGACCTCAGCCCCGAGGCGTACAAGACGAACAACCTCCTGGGCGTCGAGATCACCAGCAAGGATGTCGCCCGACTCATCGTCGCGCTGTGTTCGCCCGCCTTCATGAAGACGACAGGCGCCCAGATCCCCATCGACGGCGGCACCGACCGGACGATCTAGATCCCGGTTGGGGTGGCTCGAGTTCGCCTGGGTAGGCTCGTTCCCACCATTTCTCCTGCCGAGGACGTCCACGTGGATCGTCCGGCGGGGATGACAAGGAGCGTCGAACCGTGACGGCAAGCGTCGACACCGCCCCGCCCACCACGAACGAGCGCCTCACCCGTTGGGTCGAGGAGATGGCCACCCTCTGTGAGCCCGCCCGGATCCATTGGTGCGACGGCAGCGAGGCCGAAGCAGAGGTCCTCTGTCAGCAACTCGTCTCTGCCGCCACCTTCACTCCCCTCGCCTACGACACGCGGCCGAACCCCTCCGGGGCCCGCCCCGACCCGCGCGCCGTCGCCCGGGCCGAGGACCGCACCTTCATCTGCTCCGACGACGAAGTCGACGCCGGGCCCACCAACAACTGGAAGCCGCCGGCCGCGATGCGGGCGAAGCTGCACGACCTCTTCTCCGGTTGCATGCGCGGGCGCACGATGTACATCGTGCCGTTCAGCATGGGCCCGCTCGGTTCGCCGCTCTCCTACATCGGGGTGGAGATCACCGACTCGCCCTACGTCGTCGTGAGCATGCGCACGATGACCCGCATGGGGCGGGCCGCGCTCGACGTGCTCGGAGCCGACGGTGGGTTCGTGCCCTGCATGCACTCGCTCGGCGCACCGCTCGCCGGGGGCCAGGCCGACGTCGCGTGGCCGTGCAACGCCGAGGAGAAGTGGATCGTCCACTTCCCCGAGACGCGCGAGATCTGGTCGTTCGGTTCGGGCTACGGCGGCAACGCCCTCCTGGGCAAGAAGTGCTTCGCGCTGCGAATCGCGTCGGTGATCGCCCGAGACGAAGGCTGGCTCGCCGAGCACATGCTCATCCTCAAGCTCACGGCGCCCGACGGCCGGGAGCGGTTCATCGCGGCGGCGTTCCCGTCGGCCTGCGGCAAGACGAACCTCGCCATGCTCGTGCCCACCACCCCCGGGTGGAAGGCCGAGATGATCGGCGACGACATCGCCTGGATGAAGTTCGGCGACGACGGCCGGCTCTACGCGATCAACCCCGAGTTCGGGATCTTCGGGGTGGCGCCCGGCACGAACCGCAAGACGAACCCCAACGCGATGGACACCATGAACGAGAACACCGTGTTCACGAACGTGGCGCTCACCGACGACGGCGACATCTGGTGGGAGGGCATCGACGACCCGGCTCCGGCCCACCTCACCGATTGGCACGGCCTCGACTGGACCCCCGAGACCAAGGCACCCGCGGCTCACCCGAACGCCCGCTTCTGCGCCCCCGCCTCGCAGTGCCCGGTGATCGCGCCGGAGTGGGAAGACCCGAAGGGTGTGCCGATCTCGGCGTTCCTCTTCGGCGGCCGCCGGGCCACGACCGTGCCGCTCGTGTACGAATCTCGCGACTGGCAGCACGGGGTGTTCATCGGCGCCACGATGGGTTCCGAGAAGACCGCCGCCGCCATCGGTGGCCTCGGTGAGCTGCGCCACGACCCGTTCGCGATGCTCCCGTTCTGCGGCTACAACATGGCCGACTACTTCTCCCATTGGATGGGCCTCGCGGCGAGCAACGACCCCGCGAAGCTCCCCCGGATCTACGGGGTGAACTGGTTCCGCAAGGGCGACGACGGCAAGTTCCTGTGGCCGGGCTACGGCGACAACTCCCGCGTGCTCGAGTGGATCGTCGACCGTGTCGACGGACGCGCCGACGGCCGGGAGACCCCGATTGGCGTCATTCCGACCGAGGCCGACCTCAACCTCGACGGGCTCGACGCGTCGACCGACGCAGTTGCCGCGGCCCTGCGGGTCGACGAGGGTGAGTGGCGTTCCGAAGTCGTGAACACCCGCAAGCACTTCGACGACTTCGGTGACCGCCTGCCCGCCGAGCTCCTCGAGCAACTCGCCGCCCTCGAACAACGCCTCGCCTGACTCGGCGCCGCTCGGGGTGCTAGCAACGCACCCATGAGCGAACGCATCGAATCGATCCTGCGCGACGCAACCGTCGAGGAGAAGGCGGCGAGCATCGCCGGCACCGACCTCTGGAACACGCCGGGCTTCCCCCGGCTCGACGTGCCCGGCCTGCGGGTCACCGACGGTCCGAACGGTGCTCGGGGTCCCCGCTGGACCGGCCAGGGCGCGCTCTGCGTGCCGTGCGGATCGGGCCTCGGCGCCACCTGGGATCCCGCGCTGCTCGAGCGGGTCGGGCGGGCGCTCGGCGAAGAGGCCCGGACCAAGGGTGCGCACGTGTTGCTCGCCCCCACGGTCAACCTCCACCGGCATCCCCTCGCGGGCCGGAACTTCGAGTGCTACTCGGAGGATCCGCACCTCACCGCCCAACTCGCAGTCGGGTTCGTGCGGGGTGTGCAGTCGAAGCACGTGGGCGTGACCGTGAAGCACTTCGTGGCCAACGACTCCGAGTTCGAACGGATGACGATCAGTTCCGAGGTCGACGAGCGGACGCTGCGTGAGATCTATCTCGTGCCCTTCGAGGCCGTGGTGAAGGAAGCCGGCGCGTGGGGCGTGATGTCGGCCTACAACCGGCTCAACGGCACCTACTGCAGTGAGCACGAGTGGCTGCTGACCACGGTGCTGCGCGACGAGTGGGGCTTCGACGGGTTCGTCATCTCCGACTGGTTCGGGACCCACAGCACCGGCCCGGCCGCGAACGCCGGACTCGACCTCGAGATGCCCGGTCCGGCGCAGTGGTTCGGGCGCAAGCTCGTCGCCGCCGTCGAATCCGGGGAGGTGCCGGCCGCGACGCTCGACCGGATGGCGGGCAGGGTCCTCGAAGTCGGTGAGCGCACCGGTGCACTCGCCGGTCTCGGCAACGACGACGCCCGATCGGTCGACGACCCGGACCACCGGGCTCTCGCCCGGGAAACTGCAGCCGCGAGCTTCGTGCTGCTGCGCAACGAGGGCGCCCTGCTCCCCCTCGACGCGTCGACCATCGGGTCGGTCGCACTCATCGGGTCCGGTGCGGATCAGGCGTGGATCATGGGAGGCGGGAGCGCGTCACTCACCCCGCACTACTCCGTCACCCCCCTCGAAGGCGTGGAGACAGCCGCCGGCAACGTGCTCGACGTCCGCTTCGCCCGCGGTCCGGCGACGAACCGCACCATCCCACTCGTCGACGGACGTCGGCTCCATCCCGCGGCCGCCGGCGAGCTCCCGGTCAGGTTGGAGTACTTCGCGACCACCGACTTCACCGGGCCCGTGGTGCTCACCGAGACGCTCCCCGACACCCGCCAGATCTGGATGGGGCACTGGACCGATGGGTTCGACGGTTCCCGGTACTCGGTCCGGGCCACGGCGACCCTCGAAGTGGAGGAAGACGGCGACTGGACGTTCGGTCTCACGACGGTCGGACCGTGTCGCGTCCTGCTCGACGGCGAGGTGGTGGTCGACGCGTGGACCGATCGGCCGAGCGGCGAGTCGTTCTTCGGGTTCGGGAGCAAGGAGATCCGGGTCACCGTTCCGTTGCGCCGCGGTGTCGCACGGGCGTTGCAGATCGACTACTCGTCGGAGGGTACGAGCATCCTCGGTGGCTTCGCGATCGGTGCGGCGCCACCCGAGCGGCCCGACGCGTTCGACCATGCGGTCGCGACGGCGCGCGACGTCGACGTCGCGATCGTCGTGGTGGGTACCGGACCCGACTGGGAGAGCGAAGGTCACGATCGCCAGACCATGGACCTCCCGCGCGACCAGGCCACCCTCGTGCGCGCCGTCGCCGCGGCCAACCCGCGCACGGTCGTCTGCGTGAACGCGGGTGCGCCGATCACCATGGACTGGGCCGATGCCGTCCCGACAGTCCTCCAGTGCTGGCTGCCGGGCCAGGAATGGGGCAACGCGCTCGCCGACGTGGTGTTCGGAGCAGTCGAGCCGGGCGGTCGCCTGCCCACCACCCTGCCCGAACGGCTGGACGACTCCCCCGGCTTCCCCGACTACCCCGGCGCCGACGGCGAGGTCGCATACCACGAAGGTGTGTTCATGGGATACCGGGGCTACGACACCCACGGCTACGAGCCGACCTTCTGCTTCGGGCACGGCCTCGGCTACACCACCTTCACCTATGGCGACGCGACCGTCGACGGGACGACGGTTTCGATCGACGTCACCAACACGGGCGAGCGGGTCGGCTCCGACGTCGTGCAGTGCTACGTCGGCGACGTCGAGTCGTCGGTCTCCCGGCCGGTCCAGGAACTGCGTGCGTTCGAGAAGGTGCACCTCGAGCCGGGTGCCTCACGAACCGTCACGTTCGCGCTCGACGACCGCGCGTTCGCCTTCTGGTCCGAAGCCGGTTGGGTCGTGGAACCCGGTGCGTTCACGATCCGCATCGGGGCGTCGTCCCGCGACATCCGAGCCGAGGCGACGATCGAGCATCCGGGAGCCACGCTTCCGGTGTGACCGGCCTTCCCGTCTGATCGGGCCGTCGCTACGATGCGGCCGGGTTGGGGTGATGGCGAACTCCCTGGGGGCGACATGGCGGTGCGGGCGTACGTGCTCATCCAGACCGAGGTCGGCCGGGCGGTGACCGTCACCCACGAGGTCGGCGCGATCGACGGCATCGTGTCGGCCGACGACGTGACCGGCCCCTACGACGTGATCGTCGTCGCCGAGGCCGAGAACATGGACAGCCTCGGCCAGCTGGTGGTCTCGAAGGTTCAGGCAGTCGCGGGAATCGTCCGCACCACGACCTGTCCCGTCGTCAACCTGTAGCGAAACCCTCGAGGATGCGTTCGAGCACGGTCCAGGCGACGGCGGTGTCCTCCGTCTCGATGTGCGGACGACGGAACTGAGCCACGAACAGAGCGATCTCGGTGAGATCCCAACCCAGCCGGTACTGCTCGAGCGTGTCGGCGAGCACGTCCCGGCCCGTCGCCGCGGCGTAGGCCACGGCGACTCGATCGTCGTCGTCGTTCAGCATCCAGAGGTCACGCTCCGGCGGCGCGACGAGGGTGGTGTCCCAGTCGACGAGCCGCCAGCCCGCCTCGCTCCGCAACGTGTTGCCGACGTGCGGCTCTCCGTGGGTCAGCACCGCGCGTTCCGGGCGCTCCCGCGCGTCCTGCACGAGTCGGTCGAAGCGTGCCAGCGCCGGCTCGACTCCCGCGGCGCCCCGTGCGAGCGACGCGCGTGCACGATCGGCGTACGGTCCACCGTCCCAGCGGCCCGCGAGGTCATCGAGGGCCCCTTCTAGCTCGTCGCGTTCCCAGAGCACGAAGTCATCGACCGGCGCACGCGACCGGATGTCTGCCGGAGCACCGTGCACCTCGATCAGGCACTCCAGCACCGCGAGCCGGTCCGCGAGTGACTCGTACCCGCCCCGGTCGTGGTTCCGCCCGTCGACATGCGGGTAGAGCGAGATCGCGAAGCGGTCGTCGAGTCGGTGCACGACCGCGCCGCCGACGTCGGGGAGGGGCGCGACCACGAACTGGAGTCCGCGGTCATGCAGCGAACGGGCGATGGTCAACGCGGCCAGCAACCGTTCGAAGGCCGCCGAAAGGGGCTCGTCGGCATGGCGGAGCTTGGTCTCGAGGTCGTCGACGGTCACGAACCACCGGGCCCCGACGCTGTCGACGCGCCAATGGTGGCTCCCGAACCCCACCGGCAGGTACTCCGCCTCGGTGGCGTCGACGCGCCAGTGCTCGCCCAGTTCCGCGACGACGGATGCCGTGGTGATCGCTTCGGGCGGCGTGCGCATCGCCCCGACCGGCCGGCTCAGTGACCGTCGCGCTGGCGGCCGGCCCGGGCGGTGCGGCGAGCGTGGCGGGCGACGGCGAGCTCGACGAGCCGGTCGAGCAGATCCGGGTATGACAATCCCGAGGCCTCCCAGAGGCGGGGGTACATCGAGATGGGGGTGAACCCCGGAATGGTGTTCACCTCGTTGACGACGAAGCCGCGCTCGTCGGAGTAGAAGCAGTCGACACGCGCCATCGCCTCGAGCCGGCAGGCCTCGAACGCCCGCGCGGCGAGGTCGCGGACCTCGTTCGTGCGTTCGGCACTGAGGGGCGCCGGGATCAGGAGCTCGGCGGCGCCGTCCTCGTACTTGTCGGCGTAGTCGTAGAACTCGGCGCCCGGGACGATCTCGCCCGGCACCGAGGTCGTGGGCGGGTCGTCGCCGAGCACTGCGACCTCGATCTCGCGACCGGTCACCATCTCCTCGGCGACGACCCACTCGTCGAACACGAGCGCGACGGCGATCGCGGTGTCGAGCTCGCCTCGGTCGTGGGCCTTGGTCACTCCGACCGACGAGCCCATGTTCGCCGGTTTCACGAAGCAGGGGAAGCCGAGCTCGCCCTCCACCCGATCGGCGAACGCCACGGTGTCGTGGCCGTCTCGGTGCACGAGGGAAGCCGCGACGGGCAGGCCGGCGGCCACGAACGCGCGCTTCATCATCACCTTGTCCATGCCGACGGCCGAGCCGACCACCCCGGACCCGACGTACGGCAGATCGGCGAGCTCGAGGAGGCCCTGCACGGTGCCGTCCTCACCGTACGGTCCGTGCAGGAGAGGGAACACGACGTCGACCGGGCCGAGACCCGACCCGGCCGCAATCGGACGACCGGTCGCCAGCTCACCCACGTCGCCGACCAGTTCACCGTCGACGTCGAACGCGACCGGGAGCCCAGCGGGCCCGGCCGCGATGGCCCGCTGCGCGCCTTCGGCCAGGAGCCATCGACCTTCGGTCGTGATCGCGACCGGCACCACCTCGTACCGCTCCGGATCGAGCGCCCGGGCCACCGCCACCGCGGTGACCCGCGACACGTCGTGCTCCGCCGACCGACCGCCGAACAGCAGCAGCACCCGGATCCGATCTGTCATCGCTCCCCCATCTCCCGGCGAATCCGCGCCGCCGGCTCGATCGCCACCCGCTGCACGGCCCACTCGCCCTTTCCGCCGGCTCCGCTTCTTCTCACCCTCAGGTCCCGACCTGGAGGATCGCGCGGATGGCGAGGCCCATGATGAACAATCCACCGAGCCCGTAGAGCAGCTCCCGGCGGCCGTTCCCCTTCATCGAGCTGCGGTACTGGTAGAGCAGGCCGACGGTCACGAACGCGACGAAGCCGTAGAACATGTGGAACCGTGGCACCGCGGTCGCGTAGGCCTTGTCGCCGACCACGAGTACGACCCCGAGCAGGATCTGCACGAGGAGCATGACCTCTGCGGCGAGCGTCGCGATCCACACCGAGCGGCCCCGCAGCGGTCTCCACTTCCAGGCTGCGAGCGCGTAGAGGCCGGCGAGACCGTTCGCGACGAGCGCGACGTAGCCCCAGTCCCGGTGGATGTCGTAGATCGTCTCGATGGCCGTCGCCTCAGAGCAGGAGGAGGAGCGGAGCCGGCGGACGCCGCCCCACCCGACACGAACAGGTGAGCGATCGAGCCGACACCGCAGATCCGACCATCAGAGCACGGCGTCGTCGGCCGCGGAGAACGCGGTCTCGTCGCCCCGGAGCTGGTTCTTCAGGATCTTCCCGGCAGGGTTGCGCGGGAGGGGCTCGTCGCGCAGCTCGACGTGCTCCGGGACCTTGAAGTCGGCGAGTCGCTGCGAACACCACGCCCGGATGTCGTCGCGGTCCGTCGTCGAACCGGGACGCAGCTGCACCACCGCCTTCACCTCTTCGCCCAGCACCTTGTGCGGCACCCCCACGACGGCGGCGTCGACGACGTCGGGATGCTCGAACAGCGCCTGCTCGATCTCGACGCAGTACACGTTCTCACCGGCGCGGATGATCATGTCCTTGGCCCGGTCGACGAGGGCGAGGAAGCCGTCCTCGTCGAGCCGGCCGATGTCGCCGGTCTGGAACCATCCGTCGGCGGTGACCGCGTCGGCCGTCGCCTCGGGCCGGTTCCAGTAGCCGCGCATCATGATCGTCGGGCCGCGCATCCAGATCTCGCCGGTCTCGCCGGTCGGGACGTCGTTCCCCTCGGGATCGACGACCCGCAGCTCGACCGTGGGGACCGCGCGGCCGACCG
>JBBRHS010000075.1:0-10448 GCA_038222385.1 Acidimicrobiia bacterium | reverse complement strand
CCAGTCCCAGAAGCCGAACATGTTGTCGGTGTCGATCCCGAAGCTCTCGACCTCGGTCGCGTTCGTCGACACCGCGACGAAGTGCTTCGCGACGGCCGCGGTGTCGCCGCCGAGCCCGTCGAGGATCCACTTCCGGGCGCTGTGCGCGTTCGCCATCGTCTCGAGGGTGGTGAACGTCTTCGAGCAGATCACGAACAGCGTCTCGGCCGGGTCGAGGTCTCGCGTGGCTTCTACGAACTCGTTGCCGTCGACGTTCGACACGAATCGGAACGTGAGCGAGCGCTGGCTGTAGAACTCGAGCGCATCGTGGGCCATCACCGGCCCGAGGTCGGAACCACCGATGCCGACGTTGATCACGTTGCGGATGGGCTTGGCGGTGTGACCGGTCCACGCGCCCGATCGCACACGTTCGGAGAAGTCGCTCATCTTGTCCAGTACCGCGTGTACATCGGGCACGACGTTGTGTCCGTCGACCTCGATCACCGCGTCGCGTGGCGCCCGGAGTGCGACGTGCAGCACCGCGCGTTGCTCGGTGACGTTGATCTTGTCGCCTCGGAACATGGCGTCGATCCGGTTCCGGAGCCCGCAGTCGTCGGCGAGGGCGAGCAGGAGGCGCAGCGTCTCGTTCGTGATGCGATTCTTCGAGTAGTCGAGGTACAGGTCGACGGCTTCGGCGGTGAACCGGTCGGCGCGGTCGGGATCGGCGGCGAACAGATCACGGAGGTGGGCGTCGCGGATGTCGTCGTAGTGCGACTGAAGAGCCTGCCAGGTGGGGCGTTCCGTGAGGGTCATGGACCGAAGCTATCCCGACGACCGGTAGCCTCCGGTGCGTGGATGAGAACACGCTGACACCCGAACCGCAGGTCATGCACGGAGTCGACGGGCGTGTCGTGATCGTGACCGGAGCGGGCCGGGGAATCGGCCGGGGGATCGCGCGCCACCTGGGCCGAGGCGGTGCGTCCATCGTGGTCGCCGAGTGGAAGCGCGACACGATGCAGCGGACCGTCGACGAGCTCACCGACCTCGGCGTCCCGACCCTGGGCGTCGAGTGCGACATCAACGAGCGCGAGCAGATCGAGGCGATGGTCGCCGACACGATGGTGCGCTTCGGCCGGGTCGACGCCATCGTGAACAACGCCCAGACGTTCCGGCCGATGGCGCCGATGGCCACCGTCTCCGACGACGATCTCGACGTCTTCTATCGGTCGGGCGTGAAGGGCTCCTTGTGGGCGATGCAGGCGGTCTATCCGCACATGCGGGCCCAGGGATGGGGCCGGATCGTCAACTTCGCGTCCTCGATGGGCATCACCGGCGGGCGCGGTTTCGGGGCCTACAACGCGTCGAAGGAGGCGATTCGCGCGCTGACCCGCACCGCGGCGC
The DNA here is from genome assembly GCA_038222385.1 of Acidimicrobiia bacterium. Taxonomy (GTDB): domain Bacteria; phylum Actinomycetota; class Acidimicrobiia; order IMCC26256; family JANYLB01; genus JANYLB01. Next base: position 9,068 of record JBBRHS010000075.1, on the reverse strand, counting down.
GTGAATGGGGCGCCGACGGCATCTGCGTGAACGCGATCGCACCCGCTGCCGCGACCCACCACGGCGACTCGGGGAAGGAGAGCGAGGGCTACCGCCAGTTCATCGAGAACTGCCCGATGGGTCGGCAGGGTGATCCCGAGCTCGACATCGCTCCGATCGCCTGGTTCCTCTGTTCCGACGCCAGCCGCTACCTCACCGGCCACACCTTCATGGCCGATGGCGGCGCGTTCATGTGGGCATGAAGGGACGCGCATGACCATGAGCTCCGGTGCCGGATCGGGCGATCCACGCGAACAGCTCCTCGCCAACCTGGGTTTGCAGGTCGCCGGGTGTCGCGAGATGGGTTCGCCGTTCTACGCCGGCTTGCTCGAACGGATGATCGCCGACGTGGAAGTCGGCGGTCCGGTGTGGGCACTCCTCGCCGCGCACGCGCATGCACCGTTCGAGGACGCGTACGCGCTGCGGATCCTCGGCGGGCTGCACAAGCTCGTGCTCTCGGGCCAGTCGCCCGAGCTCGCGGCGCGGTACCCGTCGGTCGGCGGCGACGGCGACGTCGAAGCCGCGTGGCCGAACGTGTCGGCGCTGATCAGCGATCCACCGCCGATGCTGCTCGAGGCCCTCACGCGACCACCGCAGACCAACGAGGTCGGCCGGTCGATCCCTCTCGTCGGCGGGATGCTCGTCGTCGCGCGCGAGACCGGCCTGCCACTCCGGCTCCGGGAGCTCGGATCGAGCGCGGGGCTGAACCTGCGGGTCGACCGCTACTGGTTCGAGCAGGACGGCGTCGGTTGGGGTGACCCGACCTCGAAGGTCCGGTTCACCGAGTTCTGGCCCGGTGGGCGGGAGCTGTTCGAGCAGGGCATGACCATCGTCGACCGCCGCGGGTGCGACCAGGATCCGCTCGACGCGACGACCGACGCGGCGCGGCTCGCGCTGCTGAGCTACGTGTGGCCGGGGCAGGACCAACGGTTCCAGATCCTGCAGGCCGCGCTCGACGCCGCGCGCGACGTCCCCGTCACGATCGACCGGGCCGACGCGGGCGACTGGCTCGCCTGGCAGGTCGGTGAACTGGAGCCGGGTGCGGTGACCGTTGTGTACCACTCCGTCTTCTGGCAGTACCTTCCCGATGCGACCCGCTCGGCGATCATCACGCTGCTCCGCGCCGCCGGAGCCCGGGCGACACCCGAGGCGCCGCTCGCGTGGTTGCGGCTCGAACCGCACCCGCAGACCTACGTCCCGGCCGAGCTCCGCCTCTCGATCTGGCCTGCACGCGGCGGCGTGGTCGAGAACCGCCTGCTCGCCAAGACCGGGTTCCACCTCGGGCCGGTCGAGTGGCTGGACGGACCCGACACCTAAGGTCCCCGTGTGATCGAGGTGCTGGCGGAGGCGGCGTCGCCGTCGTTCGAGAACGTGTTGGTGATGTCGGCCGCGGCGTTCGCGGTCCGGCTGTTCCTCGGGTTCGTGCCGCGCATCGGCATCCCCGGACCGGTGCTCGAGATCGTGATCGGCGTGATCATCGGGCCGCAGGTGCTCGGCTGGGTGGTCGTCGACGGTCCGGTCGAGGTGCTCTCGACTCTCGGCCTCGCGTTCCTCTTGTTCCTCGGGGGGATGGAGATCGACGTCCACGTGCTGCGGGGTCGCGACGGGCGTCTCGCCGTCTCCGGCTTCGCGGTGTCGATCGTCGTCGCCCTGGCGATCGGCTTCACGCTCGAGGCGAGTGGCCTGGTCGTCAACGGCCTGCTCGTGGGGTTCGCCCTGACCGCGAGCTCTCTCGGCCTGCTCATCCCGCTGCTCGCCGACGAGGGCGAGCTCCGGTCGCCGCTCGGCCGCTTCGTGATCGCCGGCGCGTCGGTTGGCGAGATCGGGGTGATCGTGTTGCTCGCGCTGTTCTTCTCGACCGACGGAGGCATCGGTGGAACGGTCGTCGTGCTCTCGACCTTCGCCCTCTTCGCGCTGCTCGCCATCGTCGTGTTGACCCGGGCGAGCGCGTCGACTCGAACCGAGCGCGTCCTCGAACGGCTGCAAGACACGTCCGCCCAGATCCGGGTGCGCTTCGCGGTCGTGCTGCTGATCGCGAGCATCACCGTTGCTTCCGATCTCGGGTTGGAGTCGATCCTCGGCGCGTTCGCGGCGGGCGCGATCGTTGCGCTCGTCGACCGGAACGCGGCCGAGACGCACCCTCTTTTCCACATCAAGCTCGAGGCGATCGGCTACGGCTTCCTCGTGCCGCTCTTCTTCGTGACGAGCGGCGCCAACCTCGACATCAAGGCACTGTTCGAAGACCCGGAAACCGTGCTCAAGGTCGTGATCTTCACCGTCTCGATGCTCGTCGTGCGCGGGCTACCGGTGCTCCTCGGCCGGGGTCGGCTCGACCCGATCCGCCTCACCGTCGCGGGCTTGCTCGAGTCGGGCTCGCTCCCGATCCTGGTGACCGCGGCGACGATCGGCACCGCGACCGGCCAGATGAGCAGCTCCACCGCGGCCGCACTGGTCATCGCCGGCCTGCTCGCCACGATCATCTACCCGACCATTGCGCTGGCCCTCCTGAAGCGCGTTGATCCCGACCCCGTCTCCGACCCGACCACCCCCGGCGAGCTCAACCCAGAGGAGATGTAGCCGGCAGACCTCCGATGGCAGCGGCACTGAGCCGGCGGAATCGACCATCAAGGAGGAGATGTAGCCGGGAAACCTCCGATGGCAGCGGCACTGAGCCGGCGGAATCGACCATCAAGGAGGAGATGTAGCCGGGAACGCACGCGTGGCCGCGGAACCACTCCGGGTCAGGCGCCGAGGCGGGTGAGGAGATCGGTGAGCCGGTCGATGGCGCGACGGATCGCGGACGGGTAGCCCTCTTCGTCGATGCGCGGGCCGATGAGCTCGAGGTCGAAGCATCCGGTGTAGCCGGCGTCGAGGACGTCGCCGATGATGCGTTCGAGCGGGATGTCGCCGTCGCCGGGGACGAGCCGGTTGGGGGTGGAGAGCGTCCCGATCGAGAAGTCGCTCACCTGGACGAGCCGGAGAGTGTCGACTCCGTCGCGGATGGTGCGGCCAAGGTCGCGCTCGGCCCAGCATGCGTTGATCTCCATGCACACGCCGGTACCGAGTCGGCGGGCGAGGTCGATGTCGTCGCGCAGCGTGTGCACGAAGCCCACGTCGACACGCAACGGGTTGGTGTGTTCGATCGCGAACGGCACGCCGTGCTCCCGCGCAACCGCGAGCACTGGCGCCATGGCGGTCTCGAGCGCGTCGGCGGCCTCCTCCCACGTCAATCGACCGCTCGGGCCGGTGGTGAACACCAGGCAGTCCGCGTCGAGGATCACCGCGGCATCTACCGCCCGCACCAGACGCTCCCGCTGCGGAGTCCATCGGGTCGGGTCGTCGAGGTGGAACGGCCCGAGGCCGATGAGGTTGCCCACCCGCAGCGCTGCGGCCTCGACCCGCTCGACGCCCTCGCCCCAACCGGCCCGTTCGAGCTTGGCGACCGACACGCCGACGTTGGTGATCCCCGCCTGGGCCCAGAACTCGAGGTCTTCTTCGAGGGACCACGGGAACGTGCAGATCGCGCTGACCGACACCCGAGGGTGCATCACGTGTCGCCGGCTGTCCAGGCAGTGGCCGCTTCGATCTCGTCGGCGGTTGATGCACCACTCATCCCAGGACCGTGCCCCGCGCCGCGCTGCTGCCTCCGTCGAGCGGGAGGTTGACCCCGGTCAGGAACTCCGACTCCGCGCTCGCGAGGTAGACCGCCGCGTGCGCGACGTCGTCGGCCACCCCGAGCCGGGTGAGGTGCATCCCCTCGAGGCGGGTTCGCCGCTCCGTGCTGAGGTCGGCGTCGCGACGCTCGTTGAGCACGTAGCCCGGGCTGATCGTGTTGCACCGGATCCGGTCGGTGGCGTAGTCGACGGCGATGGCCCGGGTGAGGCCGTTGAGTCCCGACTTGCTCGCGATGTAGGCGGTGAACCCACGCGCCGCGCGTTCGGCCTGTCGGCTGGAGATGTTGACGATGCTCCCGTGCCCGGCGCGTTGCATGTGTGGGATCGCGGCCCGACACAGTTCCATCGGCGCGGTGAGGTTCAGGCGGAGCGTGGTCTCCCACGCTGCCGTGGTGAGGGCCGCGACGGGTCCGTCGGATTCGTCGACCGCGCCGGCAACCGCGTTGTTCACCAACACGGTGAGGCCACCGAGCTCGTGGGCGGCCCGTCCGACGAGGTCGGCGCCGGCGTCGACGTCGCCGAGCTCGGCGGCCAGGAACGTGGCCACGCCCCCTTCGGACGTGATCGCGTCGACCGTCGCCCGACCCCGTTCGTGGTCGCGTCCTGTCACCACCACGTGCGCGCCTTCGGCCGCGAAGCGGGTCACCACCGCTCGACCGATGCCGGCGGTCGAACCTGTGACCAACGCGAGCTCGCCGGCGAGGCGGTTCACGAGAGTCGGGCCTGAGCCGAGCGGATGTCGGCTCGGTGCGCCACACCGAGCCGATCGTTCGCCAGGACCGGCTCGGCCATTCGCGCTCCGCCCACGAGGTGGCGTCGCATGAGCGTCGAGAACCTCGCATCGAACGCTTCCGGTGTGGCCGCCGCCAGCCTCGATACGGCGTCGTCGGGCATGAGGTCGCAGCCCAGGGCATCGGCGTCGGCGACTTCGAGCGTGGTCGTGTCGACGAGCCGTTGGCGCGTGGATACGCGGGCGGCGTCGAGGACACGGGTCAGCGCGAGTGCCTGGCGTCGGAACTGGGACGCGAGGGCATCGGCCCGGGCGCGGGTCGTCGGGTCGGGGCTCTGCGCCTCGGCCTGGTGCGCGAGCACCACTCCCTGTTGGTCGTGGTGGCGGAGGGCCACGATGTCGGCGATCGCGCGCGGGCCGAGGCGGTCGGATCCTGAAGCAGCCGGGAGCACCCGCCACGCGGCGATTCCGACCGTCACGACTACGACCGCCAGCACGACTCGCAGCGCGCGTGGGAACACCGCTATCAGTCCGAGGCCCCGGGAGCACGGAGATCGCGCAGCGCGGCCCGCAGCGCGTCGGCGCTCGCGTCGAGCGCTCCCGGGTCGGGATCGGTCGCGGCGTTCGCGAAGTCGAGGTCGTGCACGCCGTCGATCGGGACGACGTGGAGGTGGACATGGGGGACCTCGAGGCCCGCGATCATGAGTCCGACGCGTTCGGGGTGGAACGCCTGCTGCTGGGCGCGGCCGATCGTCTGGGCGACCCCGATCAGATGGACGTTCACCTCGGTTTCGAGGTCGAGCCAGTGGTCGACCTCGGCGCGGGTCACGACCAGCGTGTGGCCGGGCCGGAGCGGGTTGATCGACAGGAATGCGACGCACACGTCGTCGCGCCACACGAACCGCCCGGGGAGCTCGCCCTCGATGATGCGGGTGAAGATCGTCGGCATCGGTGCTGCTCCTCGGCGGCTCGGCTGCGTCCGGGCCAGGCTACGTTCCGGCCCACGGTCCAGCATCACTCGCCGGCCCCGGGGTGCGGTGTCTAACGACTGAGCGCGTCGATCGGGGCCGGCGAAGGAGCAGGGTCCGGGGCGCGTCGGGCCGTCGGCCGGAGCCGCAACGCGGCCGTGACCATCAACCCGAATCCGAGTCCGAGCGCAGTGATCACCGTGAGCCGGGCCAACCAGGGTGCGAGTGTCGTCGGCACCTGGGAACGGGTCAGGCTCGTGACGTCGGCGAGGCCACCGGCGATGAACAGGAAGAGCGCGGCGATGAGCACGATCGGGGTCGCGTCGCGCGGGTCGCGGCGCACGAGCCAGATCAGGGCGACGACACCGATCACCAATCCGGCGATGGAGTACACCCCGGCTCCCAGCTTCGCGAGGAAGTTGCTCGTCGTCGCACCCCAGCTCCCGACGATGTGGATCGCCTCCGAAACGAGCAGGATCGCGAGTGCGACGGTGACGACGCGGGCCCACGCGCGGGTTCGCCCGAGGACGATCACGATTGCCGCCAGCGCGACCGCACCGAGGACCCAGGGCCACGGTGACGGTGGCGGGATCCACGTGGCGTCACCGGTGATCATCGCACTCCGACCGGCGACTCGAACCGGCACCTCCCAGTTGGGCATCACCACGTGGGGCCGACTCCGGTCGCGCTGGACCATCGGAGGATCCGAGCGGCCCATCCAGTGGGCGCGATGGTCGTGCCATCGGGCGACGTTGCCGTCGGAGATCTGCCGCCACTCGGGGTTGGCCGTGGCGTCGTACGACGCGGGGAGTCGGCCGGTGATCGTCTGACCCCGGTTGAAGAACACGGCAGGCGAGCGCGCGTTCTCGAAGACGCCGGTGCGGGTGACCCGCAGGTACGGCTCGTCGTCGTAGCCGAGGATCGTCACCGCATCTCGGCCGGCATTGCGCAATTCGATCTTCGATCCGAGATCGACGGCTCGGACCTCGATGCCCGGGAGCGCAGGGCTGAGGCCGTCGACCGCGGTGACGTAGTCGGTCGGCTGCAGGCCCCCGGCACCGTGCGCCGCGGCCGGCGATGCCGTGGCGACGACCATCGCGATCCCGGCCACCAGCGCGGCGAACCCGGAACCGACGGTCGCTCGGGTGACTCTCACAGGGAGCAGTGTCGCGCCCTGAGGCCACTCCGGGTCGAGTCGAGCTACCCGGTCTCGCTCGAGCGGTCGGGCCGGACCTGTTCGACGAGGGTCGCCCGGGCCCGGGCCACCCGGGACCGGATCGTGCCGACCGGGACGTCGCAGATCTCGGCGGTCTCCTCGTAGGAGCACCCGACAACCTGGGTGAGGACGAACGCGGCGCGGGCGTCGACCCCGAGGCGGGCGACGAGATCCGCGAGCGCCACCGTCCCTTCCGGCCCCGCATGCGGTTCGGAGGCCGCCACCGGGCCCAATCGCCCGATGAGGCGCCGCCACCGGACGCGAGCGCGCACGGCGTCGACACACGTCCTCCGAGCGATGGTGAGGAGCCAGGTCCGAGCGCTCGAGTCGCCTCGGAAGTCCGGAAGTGACCGCCAGACCCGGAGGAACACCTCCTGGGTGACGTCGTCGGCTTCGCCCGGCGCGACCAGGTGGGATGCCATGCGCCGGACCTCGGGCTGCATCGAGCGGATCACCGCGGCCAGGGCCGCCCGGTCGCCGTCGCGGGCCGCGAGGAGCAGGTCGGTGAGCTCGTCTGCGTCGGGTCCCACGAAACGAGCAGGCTATCGGGAACCTTTCGCCGCTCCGGAGCGACTCACTCTCCATGCGCTGTCACGACTGCCGAATCGCCATCTCCGCCCGGCTCGACGGGGAAGACCCCGGTCGGCCTGCCGCGGCCATCGAAGCCCACCTCCGGGACTGCGTGGCCTGCGAACGCTTCGCCGGTGACGCCGGGGCGCTGCACCGGTCGATCCGGCTCGCGCCCGCCGATCCGATGCCGGACCTCACCCCGGCGATCCTCCATGCGATCGGCCGTGAGGTGGCGACCGCCCGAGACGGCGACCGCCAGGAGCGTGAACGCACCCTCGGGCTGCGGATCTGTCTCGCGCTCGTCGGCTTCGTGCAGCTCGCGGTCGCCATCCCGGCCCTGGTCCTCGGCGACGACGTCGGCCTCCCGGTCCACACGGCGCGTCACATCGGTTCGTTCACCGCTGCGCTGGCGGTGGGGTTCCTGTTCGTGGCCTGGCGTCCTGAACGGGCCGCCGGGCTCCTCCCGGTGGCCACCGCGCTCGTCGGTCTCGTGGTGGGTACGACCGTCGTCGACGTCGTCACGGGCCACACTGCGGCGTTCAGCGAGAGCGGTCACGTCACCGAGGTCGTCGGTCTCGTGGTCACCTGGCTCCTCGCCCGACCCTGGTCGGTGCGCCGTCCGAACGTCACCGGGACCGCGTCGGCGTGAAGGCCGTTCGGTCGGGCCACCGGCTCGTCGTCCGACTCGGGGCGCTGCTCTTCGTCGTGCTCTCGCTCGTGGGTGTCGGAGCCGCGCCCGCGTTCGCGCATGCGGTGCTCGAAGGCACCGACCCGGGAGCGGGTGGCCAGGTCGAGCAGTCACCGCGCGCGATCACACTCCAGTACAGCGAGTCGGTCGAGGCGTCGCTCGGTGCGGTCCGCCTCTACGACGATCGCGGTGACCGCATCGACGTCGGCCGTCCGGAGCACCCCGACGGGCGGGGCAACGAGGTACGCGCCTCGGTGCCCGACCTCGACGACGGCTCGTACGTCGTCACCTGGCGGGTCACGTCGGCCGACGCGCACCCGATTCGTGGGGCGTTCACCTTCACCGTGGGCAACGGTGTGGAGTCGGCGAAGGTCGAGAGTCTCGCCACCCGTCTCCTGGCGCAACAGGGTGGTGACACCATCGTGGGCGCAGCGTTCGCGATCGCCCGCTTCGGCGTGTTCGCGGGCATCGTGTTGTTCGTCGGCGCAGCCGGGTTCCTCGTGTTCGTCTGGCCCGGAGGGAGGGTTTCGGTCCGGGCCGCCCGGCTGGTGTGGGCCGGGTGGATCGTCGCCCTCGTGGCGACTCTCGCGGGCTTCGCGCTCCAGGGGGTGTACGCGGCCGCGCTCCCGCTCGCCGATGCCTTCAAGCCCAGCTTGTGGACCGACATCTGGGACACGCGCTACGGCCACGTGGCCGCGCTGCGCGTGCTGTTGCTCGTGCTCGCGGTCCCGCTGGTGCGCGCGCTGCTCCCGTCTCGAGGACGACCTCTGGCCGAGCATCCGCTCCCCTGGCGGTGGCTCCCGGGGGCTGCAGTCGTCGGGGTCGGCATCTCGTTCACACCCGGACTCTCGGGTCACGCGGGTACCGGCAGCCAGATTCCCCTCGCGCTCGTCGCCGACGCGGTGCACATCGCGAGCGTGTCGCTCTGGGTCGGTGCACTGCCCGTGCTCGCGTTCGCGCTGCTCCCGTCCGCCGACCTCGCGACGCTGAAGCAGACGGTCCCCCGGTACTCGCAGCTCGCACTGGCGTGCGTGGTCGCGATCGTCGTCTCCGGCTCCTACCAGTCGTGGCGGGAGGTCGGCAGTCTCGACGCGCTCACGAGCACAGACTACGGCCGGCTGCTGCTCGTGAAGCTCGGGGTCTTCGCGGTCCTGGTCGTCGTCGCTGCGTTCAGCCGCGACAT
>JBBRHS010000074.1:0-10522 GCA_038222385.1 Acidimicrobiia bacterium | reverse complement strand
CGGGTCGATTCCGTTCTGCCCCTGATCGCCGACGGTGCCGATGCCGCCGACACCGATCGCAAGTTCCCGAAGCAATCGATCACTGCGCTGGCGGAGGCCGGGCTGCTCGGCCTCACGCTCTCCCCCGAGGTGGGTGGACTGGGAGCGACACCGCTCGAGTTCGTCGATGTTGTCGGCAAGGTGGCCGCGCAGTGCGGTTCGACGTCGATGATCTACCTCATGCATCTGTCGGCGGCCAACCTGGTGGCCGCCGCGCCTCCGATCGGCGGCGAGCAGATCCTCGCCGATCTCGCTGCCGGTACCCGGCTCACCACCCTCGCGTTCAGCGAGAAGGGTTCGAGGAGTCACTTCTGGGCACCGGTGTCGAAGGCCACGCGGACCGATGCCGGCGTGCACATCGACGCCCAGAAGAGCTGGGTCACTTCGGCGAGCGAGGCCGACCTCTACGTCGCCACCACCCTCTCACCCGAAGCCGAGGGTCCGACCGAGTCGAACCTCTACCTCATCGACCGCGTCGCGGCCGGCGTGAAGGTCGCGGCCGGCTTCGACGGCCTCGGGATGCGCGCCAACGACTCGGCGCCCGTGCACCTCGACGTCGACGTCGACAACGACGCCCGGGTCGGCGACGAGAAGGCCGGGTTCGGCCTGCTGATGTCGGTCGTCCTGCCCTGGTTCAGCCTCGGCAACGCCGCGGTCACCCTCGGCCTGGCGCGGAGCACCATCGAGCGGGCGATCCAACATGCTTCGGGGGCGGGATTCGAGCACCTCGGGAGCACGTTGGCCGACCTTCCGACGATCCGGGCCTACCTGGCGAAGTCGTGGGCGGATCTCACCGCGCACGAGGCCATGCTGCGCGAGACCGCTCGCAGCGTCGGGAGTCCGGACGACGGGACCGTGCTCGCGGTGCTCACGACGAAAGCCGCGTGCAACGAAGCTGCGCTGCGCATCACCGAGACCGCATTGCGGGTGACGGGCGGCGCCGGTTTCTCCAAGCAAGTCGGCATCGACCGTCCGTACCGGGATGCCCGGGCCGGTTTCGTCATGGCTCCGACATCGGATGCGCTCTTCGACTTCGCCGGCCGCGCCCTCTGTGGCCTCGATCTCTTCTGAGGAGGAGTACCCCTGATGAGTGGGAACAACGAACTGATGCTGGGCGCGGTCGCCTACACCGCGAACGTGGTCCCGATCTGGGAGGGCATCCGCGACTACTTCCGCGACTCGTCGAGCCCGATCGACTTCGTGCTCTACTCGAACTACGAACGCCAGGTCGAGGGACTGCTCAGCGGTCACGTCGACATCGCGTGGAACACGAACGTCGCGTGGGTGCGGACGCTGCGACAGAGCGAGGGAACGGCGCGTGCGCTCGCGATGCGCGACACCGACCTCACCTTCACGACGCTGATGATCGGGCGCGCGGGCTGCGGCCTCTCCGATCTCGAGTCGCTGAAGGGCCGACGGGTCGCCCTCGGCTCCCGCGATTCGGGGCAGGCCCGGATCCTGCCACTGCACTTCCTCGCCGAGGCCGGAGTCACCGAGGACGATTGCGATCTCGTCCTGTTCGACTCGGATGTCGGCAAGCACGGTGACACCGGTCGTTCCGATCTCGATGCCCTCCGGGCGGTGCTCGACGACGAGGCGGATGTCGCAGCGGTGGGGGTCAACACCTGGACTGCGCTCAACGCCGGTGGCGACTCGACCGTCGGCGAGCTCGACGTCGTGTGGGAATCGGAGCCCTACAACCACTGCAACTTCACCGCCCTGCCGGGCCTCGACGAAGCTCGGGCCGAGGCGTGGGTCGAGCACCTCCTCGCGATGGACTGGGACAATCCGGAGCACCGGAACATCCTCGAGCTCGAGGGGCTCCGGGAGTGGAAACGGGCCGAGCTCGACGGCTACGCGTCGCTGATGGCCGCGATGACGGCGCAGGGCATCGCCGACCACTGGTGATCACCCGCTGATGTCGCTCGAACTCACCCTGCGCCTCGTGGAGGCGACGCGGTCCATCGCGGCAGGAACCCGGGTCATCGTCGAGATCGACGGACCCGACGACGTATCGCGCGCGGCCCGATGGACCGCCGCGACCGGCAACACGCTCCTCACCGTGCATCCCGACTCCGTGGAGATCATCCGCGGTCGAATCGCCGACCCCATCGAAGCGCTCGCGCCGGAGCGTCGGCCGGGGTACCGGCTCTGGATCTACACGAACTTCCACTGCAACCTCGCGTGCGACTACTGCTGCGTCGAGTCGTCGCCGCGTGCCGATCCCCGCGTCATCCCGGTCGAACAGTTCGCCGCACTGATCAGCGAGGCGCGCACCTGCGGGTTCGAGGAGATCTACCTCACCGGCGGGGAGCCGTTCATGCTCCTCGACCTCGACGAGCGCATCCGTGCTGCGACGGCGGAGTTCCCGACCACGATCCTGACCAACGGCATGGTGTGGACCGGGGAACGGCGGCGTCGGCTCGAACGCCTGCCGCGGGAGAACCTCACCCTGCAGGTCAGTCTCGACTCCGCGACCGCGGCCCTGCACGACCGCCACCGGGGGCAGGGCAGCTTCGCGCGGGCGCTCGAAGGCGTCACCCTCGCCTCCGACCTCGGATTTCGCGTCCGGGTTTCGGCGACGCTCGGCGCCGACGCCGACGACGCCGAACAGGAGCTCGTGCTCCTCTTCGACAAGCTGGGCCTCGACGACGACCAGCGGGTGGTGCGTCGCATCGCCCGCCAGGGCGCCGCGAACGAAGGCCTCGCCATCTCCCGGGCATCGCTGGTCCCCGAGGTCTGTGTCCACGCCGACGGGTTCGCCTGGCACCCCGTCGCCGCGATCGACCCCGCGCTCCAGGTCGCGCCGGCGGGGACGCCGCTCTCGGCCGCGACCGACGCCATCCGCGAGGAGTACCGCGGGTACCGCATCGCCGGCGACGTCCTCGCGAGCACGTTCCCCTGCGCCTGATCTGCCTGCGCCTGGTCAGGCCGGGCCGCGTCAGGCCGGGCCGCGTCAGGCCGGGCCGCGTCACAGCGCGGCGGCGAAGACCGATGCGATCTCGGATCCGCGAACGGCGGGATCCGTCGAGCGCACGGTCGACAGGTCGACGATCGTCGCGCCGCTCGCATTCGCGGCCTGGGTGACCGCCGCGTTCAACGCCGCGACGACATCCGGCGCCGCGGCGTCGGGCGGCAGGGTCCCGACCAGGACCCTGGTCTTGGTCCCGTCCCGCAACCGCTCCACGACTGCCTGGAGGTCGGCTCCGACCGCTGCCGCATCGATGCCACGCTCGGCGTCGTGGACGACGGTGATCGTCACCAGATCAGGCCTCAGTTCCCGCGCCACCTCGACTTGGCGCCGCAACACATCGGCCGCACCGTCGTCGGGGCCGGCGAGGTTCACGAACGTCGCCGTGATCGGCAGCGCCGTGCGGAAGAGCACCCGCGGCCACCCGGTGACGAGAGAGCCCGGGCCTCCGAACACATCCTCGCCGCCGAGGGCCACGTAGAGCGATTCGCGTCCGGGTGCTTCACGCACCGGCGTCGCGGCCTGCTCACCGTCGCATCCGGCCAGACCGACGAAGGCCGCGACCACGACCACGGAACCCACGATCACGCGGCGCACCCTCATCCGTCGCCCATCGCCTGGCGGGCCGGGAGGCGGGCGGCCCGCTGAGCCGGAAGTGTCCCCGCCACCAGCGCGAGGACCCCCGAACCGACGATTCCCGCGGCGAAGATCAACAACGGAAGACCGATCCGCACTCCGGTGAGACCCTGACCGCTGAGGTAGTTGTTCACCGCGAGCCCGACCAGGCGGGCGAGGCCGTACCCGAATACCGTGCCGACGAGACCCCCGGCGACGCCGAGGAGGCCCGCCTCCACGAGGAACACCCGGCGGACGTCGCGATCGCGGGCACCGATGGCCTTGAGCACACCGATCTCGCGACGCCGTTCGCGAACCGCGGCCAACATTGCGTTGGCGATCCCCAACGCGGCGATCCCGAGTGCGATGAGACCGATCGCGGTGAGGACGATCTCCACGACCTGGCTGTACCTCCGGACCGAGGCGATGAGACTCTCGGGCGCGCTCGACGAGAACCCGATCTTCGTGATCGCCGCCCGGACGGGCCCGACACTGGCGAAACCCTCGGTCACGACGAACAGCCCGCTGTACTTCGAGGTCACCGCCAGCTCCTCGGCGAACCGCCGAGCTTCGCGACCGTCGACGACGTCGCTCGCAGCTGTCCACGCGCGCGCCGCCTGGACCTGCTCGAGCGATCCGATGAACTCACCGGATGCACCCTGAGCCGCCACCACCGCGACGATCGTGCTCCTCGTCCATCGCCCGCGGACCGTCCCATCCTCGCCGCGGACGAAGAGCCGGGGGGCACCGAACTCGACTTCGGTACCGATCACGGCATTCGCGTCGGTGCTGCGGAGACCGACGGCACGCAGATATGCGTCGGTCACGGCCACCTCGTGGAGCGATTCGGGGACCGGGAGCTCACCGGCGAGCACCGTGACCGGCAGCTCGCCCACCCGCCGCAGGTTGACCCCGGTGAGCGTTCCCCGGAACGGCTCCACCTGCCGGACCTCGCGGCCCGGATCCGCCAGCTCCGGTGGTGGCGGCGCGATCACGAACACGCTCGAGCTCACGAGTGCCACGACCGATTTCACCCCGCGGAGCGCGGTGATGCGTCGCCGGGCGGCCTCGTCGATCGGACGTGGATCACCGAGCTTGGCGCTGTCGCTGTCGAGCTGGCCGAAGTCGGGTGTGGCGGGTGACACCTGGATACCGGTCAGCGGGCCGCCCTTCGACACCGCGGCGAACACCCGGCTGCGCGCAGCACCGACCGCGATGAGCAACGACGTGAGCAACGCAGCCGCGAGCGCGACCGCAGCCACGGTGAGCACGGTCCGGCCGAACCGGCGACGGATGCTGCGGACCGCCATGACGATGCTGTCGGCCCAGGTCATGACCCGAGCACCCCGCGATCGAGGACGACCGTGCGATCCCAGCGCGCCGCCACGGCGCGGTCGTGGGTCGCCACCACCAGGGTGCACCCGTGGCCGTCGGCCGACTCGGCGAGGAGGTCGAGCACGCGCGCCGACGACTCGTCGTCGAGGTTTCCGGTCGGTTCGTCGGCGAGGAGCAGCTGCGGGGAGTTCGCCAGGGCCCGGGCGATCGCGACCCGTTGGCTCTCGCCCCCGCTCAACGCCGACGGAAGGTGATCGGCCCGGTCGGCCAGGCCGACCGCGTCGAGCAGCTCACGGCCCCGGATCGACCGTCGCCGACGGGGTACGGACGCGACCGCCATCGCCAACTCGACGTTCTCGAGCGCAGTCAGGCTCCCCAGCAGACCGAAGTGCTGGAACACGAACCCCACGGTGTTGCGACGGTACGACGCGAGCGCGTCACCGTCGAGCTCCGACAGGTCGTCGGAACCGACGCACACGGACCCGTGCTGGATCCGCTCCAGCCCGCCGAGGAGCGCGAGCAACGTGGTCTTCCCCGCGCCCGATCGGCCGGTGATGGCCACCCGTTCGCCGGCGGCGAGGTCGAGATCGAGGGCCTCGAGCACCGCGACGCCGGATCCATCGGAGCGGACGTAGCCATGGGTGACTGCTCGCGCTTCGATCCCGACACCGGTGACGACTCCACGTTCGCCGGTGATCTCCGTGGCGATCTCACCGGTCATCTCCCGAACGGTACCGGTGTACGGCGCCCAGCGGGCATCAGCTCAGGCGTTGGCGCGGTGCTGCGTCACGCTGCTCGCGCGTCGACGCGGCAGGGCTCGGGCCGCGCACGAGGGTGGCGGTCACGGAACCCGAGGATGCCGACGCGTCCTGTCGACGCCGCCGGCGGAGCGATCGTGTTTCGCGAATCGTAAGCGTATGAGCGGGTGAGAACGACGGTCGCAAACGATACGGTCGCAATCGTGATCGACGTTGTCCTCCCCGTGCTCGACGAAGCCGACGGCTCGTTCACGAGCGCGTTCGCGCGGATCACCGGCCAGATCGACGGCCCCGCCGAGCCAGAGGACGCCGCGTGATCACCACATGCCTGCGCAACACCGACGGACGGATGCTCCCGCTCCCCGCGCACCGATGGCTCGGTCAGCCTTCCGCCGCCGACGAGCGGCTCCTCGCGCGCGTCGACGGGCCGGTCCTCGACGTCGGCTGCGGGCCGGGCCGCCACGTGCTCGCGCTGGCGCGCGCCGGCGTGCTGGCGCTCGGCATCGACATCTCACCACCCGCCATCGAGCTGGCCCGCCGCCGGGGCGCGCCCGTACTCCGACGTTCGGTCTTCGACCACGTGCCGGGCGCGGGCCGCTGGGGCACCGCGCTGTTGCTCGACGGCAACATCGGCATCGGTGGCTGTCCGGTGACCCTCTTGCAGCGCGTCGCGTCACTCCTGCGACCACGGGGCCGGCTGCTCGTCGAACTCGCGGTCGACGGCGCATCGCACGTCGAGCAGGTCCGCTTCGAGGCCGACGATCGCGTCGGTCCCTGGTTCTCGTGGGCGCACGTCGGGATGAATGGTCTCGGCGAGCACGCGGCGCTCGCCGGACTCCGGGTAGTCGAGAGCTGGGACGACGGCAGCCGCCCGTTCGCCCGCTTGACCCGGTGAAGCTCCCGGCGGTCCTGGATCGGCCACCCTTCCGCGAAGGGAGCTTCACGAGCCCGTTGCACGACGAGCGGGTGGCCGCGATCCTCGGGATCGCACTCGGGATCTCGTTCACGGTCTGCTTCGCCACCGGCCTCTTCTCGCACCTCGCGCAGAACCCGACCGACTGGTTCCGGCTCCCGTCGCGGCCGGCCGGCCTCTACCGGGTCACCCAGGGGCTCCACGTCGCCACCGGCATCGCCAGCATCCCGTTGCTGCTCGCGAAGCTCTGGGTCGTCTACCCGAAGCTCTTCTCGTGGCCCCCGTTCGAGAGCACGGCCCACCTGGTCGCGCGCATCAGCCTCCTCCCGCTCATCGGTGGCGGCCTGTTCATGCTCTTCACCGGCCTCGCCAACATCAACCTGTGGTACCCGTGGGCGTTCAACTTCCGCGCCACCCACTACTGGGCCGCGTGGATCACCATGGGTGCGCTCGTCGTGCACATCGGCGCCAAGTACACGACCACCCGCCGGGTCTTGGGCCGCCGGGTCTTGGGCCGCCAGGTCTCGGGCCGCCGGACATCGCGCCGCCAGCAGTGACCAACACCCCGGGCAGTTCGGCGCGTTCCGGTCCCCAGAGGGCCGAAACGCGCCGAAGTCAGGGTGGTTCGGCGGCTGACGACGGCCTCGATCGGCGGCGGTTCCTCGGCGCCGTGTTCGGGACGAGCGCGCTGCTGACGCTGTTCACCGTCGGTCAGACGTTCTGGCCCCTGCGCAAGCTCGCGCTCCTCGCGCCCCGGCGTCCGGATGTCGGGCCCCAGGGGTTCCCGGTGAACCGCACCGCGGCGGCGGCGGGCGTGTCGGAGTCGTCGATGTCACCCGACTACCGACTCACGGTGACCGGCCGCGTCAGCGAAGCGCTGAGCTTCGACGTCGACCAACTGCGTGCCCTCCCCCAGCACTCGGCGGTGCTGCCGATCGCGTGCGTCGAGGGCTGGAGCACGACCCAGCGTTGGACCGGCGTGCGCGTCCGCGACCTCCTCACGATGGCCGGTGCCGCGCCCGACGCCCGGGTACGGGTCGAGTCGCTCCAGCAACGTCGGAGCTACCGCACGTCGGACGTGAACCCGTGGCAGGCCCACGATCCCGACACGCTCCTCGCGTTGGATGTGAACGACGAGCCGCTCGCACCGGATCACGGCTACCCACTGCGGCTGATCGGCCCCAACCGGCCCGGGGTGATGCAGACGAAGTGGGTGACGCGTGTCGTCGTCCGCTGAGGTCGAACCGTCCACCGACGCGTCGGACGCGCCGAGCGGAGTCGTCTTCTGGGTCGGTGCCGCGATCGGCATCGGCATCATGGCGTTCGGCGTCCGTGGTCTCCTCGAGAACTCCCGAGCCACCCAGCCGCTCGAGTTCTCGAAGTGGTTCGTCGGCGCCGATCTGCTCCACGACCTGGTGATCGCACCGGTCGCGATCCTGGTCGGCGCGATCGTCGCCCGCCTCGTCCCCCGTCCGTGGCGCCTCCCCGTGCAGGCCGGATTCTTCGCCACCGCGATCGTGCTCGCCGTGGGCTGGGCGCCGTTACGGGGCTACGGACGCGCGGTGGCCGTCGGCAACGACACCGTGCTGCCGCTCGACTACTCCACCGCAGTCGCCACCGTGGTCGGTGTGGTCTGGCTCGTCGTGGGCGTCTGGCTCGGCGCGATCGCGCTCAGGCGTTGGCGCGGTGATGCCACCGCAGGTGACGGGCGTGACCCTCGGCGGGTTTCCGCCCCCCGACGAACACCACCGACACGATGAACCCGACCACCGCGAGTCCGGCGTCGACGCGGAACGCGACGCTGATCCCCTCCGCCAGGTTCGAGGCCGACGCGACGATCGCGGTGTTCAACCCGAGTCCGACCGCGCCGCCGGCGATCTGGCACATGTAGACGATCCCGCCCGCGAGGCTGGAGCGCGACGGGTCGAGCGCGGTCACCGCCGACGTCGTGATCGACGAGTAGAAGAGCCCGACCCCGATACCGAGTACGACCATTCCCGCAACGAGCGACTCGTAGCTCGACCCGGTCTCGATGAACGAGAGCATGAAGATGCCGATCCCGAGGAGCGCCGCGCCGAGCGACACGATCACCTTGGCCCCGAGGCGTTCGTAGAGCGATCCGGCCACGAACGACGTGACCGCGAAGACCCCCATCATCGGGAGCAGTCCCGCCCCCGAACGCATCGCGGAGTACCCGAGGTCCTTGCTGAAGAACTGGGGCAGGAAGAGCAGCGCGGAGAAGAAGATCGCCGACATCAGCAGGACCGCCCCGCACGCGGCGACGAACACGGAGTTCCGGAGCACGTCGCTCGGAATGAGCGCGGCGGCGCCTTGTCGACGTTCGATGAACGCGAAGGCGGCGAAGAACACGACTGCGGTCGCGAAGAGTCCAAGGATCGCCGGCGACGTGAACCCGGCGTCGGTGCCTTCGTCGAGCGCGAGCAGGGTCGACACGACGGCAACGGAGAGCGTCGCTACGCCGAGGTAGTCGATGCGCCGCTCGGCCGAGTCGACCGCGCTCTCGTCGACCTCACGCCACGTCACGAACATCGCGAACAGCGCGATCGGGAGGTTCACGAAGAACAGCCACCGCCAGCTGAGCTCGTCGGTGAGGAACCCACCGAGCATCGGCCCGACGGCGTTGCCGAATCCGGCGACGCCGAGGATCAGACCGCCCGCGAAGCCTGCCTTGTCGGCGGGGAGGATCGCGTAGGTCATCCCGAGTACGGCCGGCCACATCAGTGCACCACCGACACCCATGAGCGCCCGGCACACGATCACGAGCTCCACGTTCGGTGCGATCCCGCCGAGCACCGAGAACACGGCGAAGATCATGGTGCCGATCATGAACACGCGTTTGCGGCCGAAGAGGTCGGCGAGACGCCCGCCGGTCACGATCAGCACACCGAACACCAAGGCGTAGGCGTTGATGATCCACTGCACCGTGGTGAGGTCGGTGTTCAGGTCGGACTCGATCTTGGGGAGCGCGACGCTGAGCGCGGTGAAGTCGTTCGCGATCACGAACACGCCGAGCGCCATGGCCGCGAGCGCCATGACGGGGACGCGCTTGCCTTCGGTCGTGGTCATCGGCGGCTCCTCCGTTCGGGCGGTGTATCGGTCGTCGACGGGCCGATCCTGAGCAGGAGGAGGAGCGCAGCCGGCGGACAGGCCGCACAGACGTCGAACCGGTGAGCGATCGAGCCGGCGCAGCGGATCCGACCGTCAGTGTGCCTTGCTACGGTCGGCGCCATGCGCACTCCCATCTGTGACCGGCTCGACATCGAGTTCCCGTTGTTCGCCTTCTCCCACTGCCGCGACGTCGTTGCCGCGGTCAGCAAGGCCGGCGGCTACGGCGTGCTCGGCGCACTCGCGTTCAGCCCCGACCAGCTCGAGATCGAGCTGAGCTGGATCGACGAGCACGTCGACGGCAAGCCCTACGGCGTCGACTTCGCGATGCCGGAGAAGTACGTGGGCAAGGGCGACGCCGACATCACCCTCGACGATCTCCAGGCCATGATCCCGCAGGAGCACCACGACTTCGTGGAGCAGATCCTCGCCGAGAACAACGTCCCGCCGATGCCCGAGGGCGTCGAGGGCGCGATGAAGGCTGCCGGCCTCGGCATCGACACCGAGGGCCCCGACCAGGTCGCCCTCGCGCTCCGACACCCGGTGTCGATGCTCGTGAACGCGCTCGGGCCGCCGCCGGCCTACGCGATCGAGGCCGCGCACGCGCAAGGCGTACTGGTCGGCGCCCTGTGCGGCAGCCCCCGCCACGCGCAACGCACCCTGGAGCGCGGCGTCGATGTGATGATCGCCCAGGGCACCGAAGCCGGTGGGCACACCGGGGAGATCTCGACGATGGTGCTCGTGCCCGAAGTCGTCGACACCGTC
>JBBRHS010000073.1:0-10554 GCA_038222385.1 Acidimicrobiia bacterium | reverse complement strand
CGAGGCGATCGCGACCCCGATCACTGCGTAGTACACGGCGAGGAAGAGCACCGCGACCGGCACCTGCCAGAGCACGTCGAGGTGGCCGGTGAAGTAGTCGAGCGCGCTGTCGCTCACGAACATGTTGCCGACGAAGAGGACGACCTGGGGCAGGAACGAGAACGCGAAGAGGATCGTGGCGATCGCTCCCACCTTGGCCACGACGTAGTCGACGCCGGTGAGCGGTCGGGCGAACATGAGGGGGAGGACCCGCTGCCGTCGATCCGGACACACGACGTCGGGCGCGACCAGTGCCACGAACAACAGGAGCGCGGCCGACACGCCGACGTACTCGCGGTAGGTGATGATCTCGACCCGATCCTGGAGCAGGAACTCCCCACGGGTGATGTACCCGATGCCCACGTTGACGATGGCCGGAATCGTGACGACGCCCAGGAGGACGAACGGGGCGACCTTCTGGCGCCACGACCGGCGGATCCCGAGCGCGCGGCGCATCGATGCCAGGTACAGCGCGAGCGTCGCCGCGCCGCGGCCACCCCTCGGGCCGTCGTAGGGGCGGTAGCCGCGGTCGTACACCGCCCCGGCGCCACCGGCTGCGCCACCACCGGCTTCGATGGTGCTCACGATGCACTCGCTCGGCGTACGAACACCTCGTCGAGCGACCGCACCTGCGTCGACAGGCGGAAGAGCGGGAGCCCGAGGTCGGCGATGACGTCGCGCAGCCGGTCGAGGTGCTGCTCCGAGTCGATCGTCACCTCGACGAGCCCGTCGGTCGTCACCGCCGACATCGCCACCGTGGTCAGTCCGGTCACGAGCTCGTCGCGACGTGGCCCGACGTCGACGGTGACGACGCCGGTCCGTTCGAGCAGCGAGTCGGTCGCACCCGACACGACGAGCCGACCGGCGTCGATCATCACCACGTGGTCGCACACCTGCTGCACGTCGTCGAGGAGGTGGGTGGCCATCAGCACCGAGATCCCGAACGAGCCGAGCCGGGCCACGCGCGCCAGCATCTCCTCGCGGCCGAGGGGATCGAGGCCGGCGGTCGGTTCGTCGAGCAGCACGAGCTCGGGATCGGCGACGATCGCCTGGGCGAGCTTGGTGCGCTGGCGCATCCCCGTCGAGAAGCCGCCGATCGGTCGGAACCTCGCTTCGTCGAGCCCGACGAGATCGAGGATGTCGGACGCGCGCTGGCGGGCGACGCGCGCGGGGAGGCCGCTCAGCTCGCCGAAGGTCGACACCACGTCGGCGGCGGTCTGGTCGAGCGGGAGGCAGTCGTGTTCGGGCATGTAGCCGAGCCGCGTCCGGACGCCGATCGGGTCGCGGGCCACGTCGATGCCGCACACCTCCACGCGGCCTTCGGTCGGGTGGGCGAGTCCGAGCAGGAGGCGGAAGATCGTGGTCTTGCCGGCTCCGTTGGCACCGACCAGGCCGACCCGGCCCCGCGGCACCTCGACCGTCAGGTCGTCGAGCGCCGTGACCGGGGGATACCGCTTGGTGAGGCCGGCGAGGCGGAGCAGCGGGCCGGCGTCCTGGTGGGCGAGGGGCATGAAGCGCGTGAGTCTGTCAGGTCGCGATCACGGCCACGGTCGCGCCTCGAGGTACGGCGCGCCAGCCAGGGCTCGTTCCTCCCACCACGCGAGCTCGTCGGCGTCGCCGAGGGCCTTCTCCCACCCGAACTGCACGAGCGCGCCGACGAACGCGAGGCCGAGCGCGCGGTCCCACCAGGATGCCGTGTCGACGCCGAGCCGCTCGAGTGCGCCGCGATAGGCGTCGATCGCGTCCTCTTTGGAGTGCCCGATGGGCAGGCGGGCGCGATTGAGGGCCAGGTACCAGGTGAGCTCGGTGACACCGGGACCGGCGCCCGGGTTCGCCCAGTCGATCAGGATCGTCCGACCGTCGGCGTGGCGACCCAGGTTGCCCATCTTCCAGTCGCCGTGCAGGAACGACGCCGGGAGCGTCTCCAACGAGCGGACGAGCGGCGAGGGATCGAACAGCAGCGGGGCGACCACCTCGTTCGCGCGAGGTGCGCGCTCGGGGAACCGGGCCCAGCCGTCGCGCATGACGCGCGGGACCGCTTCCGGGAAGCCGAGCGCGGCTTCGCACTCCACGACCGCGGGGAGAACTCGGTGTAGCGGTTCGCGAGCGGTGTGAGACCGACGGTGTCGACGAAGTCCCAGGTCGCGACGTGGAAGGCGGCGAGGTGGTCCATGAACCCGAGGTGGATCTCGAGCGGGAGCGGGTCGTCGCCCTCGGGGATCAGCAAGTCGGCCAGGTCGCGGAGGAGGATCGCGGCCCCGGCGCCGTCGCGCGCGGCGCCGACGTAGGCATGGTCGATGCAGTCGGGGGTGAGATCGACGAGACCGGTCTGCCAGACCAGCAGGGGCCGATAGGCGAGATCGCCCGTCGCCCGCATGATCCAGTCGTCGTCGCGCGAGAGGTACTTCACGACGTAGCGCTCACCGTCGATGGCGACGCGTTCGAACCGGGCCCCCGACTTCGAATCCGCGGCGTGCATGGGGGTCCGGTCGGTGGCGCCCGCGACCAGTTCGTCGACCGACGATGCGACCCGGCGCGGTGGCACACGCGGATGGTAGCGGCGGATCGTAGTGTTCGCCGATGGCAGCGACCCTTGCTCACGATCTCCGACTCGCCCACGAGCTGGCCGACGCGGCCGACGCGATCACGCTCTCGCGCTTTCGGGCCGACGACCTGATCGTGGAGACGAAGCCGGACATGACCCCGGTGAGCGAGGCCGATCGACTGGTCGAGGAGACGATCCGGGCCACCCTCGCGACTGCCCGGCCCGACGACGCCGTCGTCGGCGAGGAGTTCCCCGACACCGGTGGTGCATCCGGTCGGGAATGGATCGTGGATCCGATCGACGGCACCAAGGGCTACGTCCGGGGTATCCCCGTCTACGCGACCTTGATCGCGCTCCGGACCGAAGCCGATCTCGTCCTCGGCCTCGCATCGGCGCCCGCGCTCGGACGCCGGTGGTGGGCGACCCGCGGGGGTGGTGCCTTCCGCGACGGCGAGCCGATCCGGGTCTCGGGCGTCGCCACGATCGAGGACGCACATCTCACCTACGACAGCGTCGCCGCGTTCGACGCGGCCGGACTCACCGACCAGTTCCTCGCCCTCACCCGTCGGTGCTGGCGCAGCCGCGGCTTCGGCGACTTCTGGCAGTACGCGCTGGTCGCGGAAGGTGCTGTCGACATCGCGGTCGAGCCGGCCGGGCTCAAGATCTGGGATCTCGCTCCGCTGCTCGTGCTCGTCGAGGAGGCCGGGGGCCGGTTCACCGACCTCGCGGGTGAGGCGCGCGCCGACCGCGGCAGCGCGGTCGCGACGAACGGGCTGCTGCACGACGACGTCTTGGCGTCGATGCGCGCTTGAATCAGGCGGAGGTCAGCGCCTCCACCTCCGGCACCAACTCGCGTGGGTGGGGAAGGGCGTCGATCTCGGCCGCAAGGGCGACGGCCCGTTCTCGCCACGTCGGTTCCTGGAGCAGGCGCGTGATCGCCGTCGTCAGGTCGGCCGGTCCGCGCGCGTCCGGCTCGAGGACGAGCCCGACGCCGCCACGCGCCACGGCATCGGCGTTCTCGAACTGGTCGGCCGCAACGGGGAGGCAGAGCTGGGGGATGCCGCGACCCGTGGCCGCGAGCACGGTTCCCGCGCCGCCATGCGACACGACCACCGACGCGCGGTCGAGGACGAACCGTTGGGCGACGTACTCCTCGACTCGCACGTTCTGCGGAACCGCCCCGAGAGCTTCTCGGGGGAGACCGGCTCCCGTGGTCGCGACCACGTCGACGTCGAGCTCCCCGAGCGTTGCCGGCAGGTCTCCCCACGGTGCTCTCGGGCCCAGCTCGGTCCCGAACGTGACGTACAGCAGTGGGCGGTCCCGGCCCAGTCGCGCGATCCAGTCGGGTGGGAGATCCTCGTCGCGCGCCCCGTCGACGTGGAGCGGCCGCATCGACCGCACGGTCGGACCCGGCGGCGCCGCCCCGAACGCTGCGGGGAACGGGTGGACGTACAGGTGGTCGGCGAATCCGAGATCGGCGGCGACGTCGACTCCTTCCGCGGCCCAGACCGGGGCCACCGCCCGGACGGCGTGGTCGACGGTGGCGGCGGGGATCACCCCGCTGAACGCCACGGTCACGTGCGGGATCCCCCGGGCGACGGCCATCGGAGTGGCTGCGAGCTCCGCGATGTCGTGGACGACGACATCCGGGCGGACATCGTCGAAGACCGCCACGAGGTCTTCACGCATCACTGGCGCCGCGATGCGTCCGAAGAGCCCCCCGAAGGCGACGGCCCGGCGGGACCGCGGCGCGAGATCCATGAATCCCGGGGTGGTCGCGAGCAGCTGCTGCATGCGGGCCCGGCTGCCCATCCCGGCCGGCGCAACGTCGAAGCCGAGGGCGGCGACCCGCGCGCATCCCTCCTCGGCCGTCGCCCAGACCACCTCGTGGCCCGAATCCGTGAGGGCGCGAGCGATCGGCACGATCGGGTGGACGTGTCCGGCGCCGGGTGTCGACGTCACCAGGATCCGCACAGGTCCTCCTCCGCTTGCACCGCGCCGAGGCCAGGTTGTCACGGCACGCGCGACCTCGCGGCACCGGCGTACAGTCGCCGGCCATGTCGGGGACAGCGTCGGAGATCACGGTCGGGATCGACATCGGCACGACCTCGGTGAAGGCCGTGGCCGCCGATGCCGACGGCAACGTCGTGGCCCGATCCCGGGTGCCGCACCCGGTGATCATCACCGCGCCGGATCGGTTCGAGCACGACGCCGAACAGGCGTGGCGGCGGGGTCCCGAGCAGGCGCTGGCCGAGCTCGGCGACGTCGGGCGCACCGCCCGGGGACTCTCGGTTGCGGCGATGGTGCCGTCGCTCACGGCGGTCGACGGGGGTGGGGTGCCGCAGACCGCAGGCCTGCTCTACGGCGACGCGCGTGGTGGCACCGGGGGAGGGGGGAACCCGGCCCAGAGCGGCGAGCTGGTCGGCTTCCTCCGCTGGTGCGCGCAGGAGTGTCCCGACGCGGCCGGGTTCTGGCCCGCGCAGGCGGTCGCGAACCGCGCCCTCGGCGGGGAAGCGGTGCTCGACACGTCGACCGCGGCGACGGCGTTCCCGTTGTTCGACTGGCGCCGCTGGGATCCCGAGGTCGCGGCCGCGGCGGGGATCACCACCGACCAGCTCCCCAGGCTCGTTCCGACCGCCGCGGAGTGCGGCCGGGTCGGCGGCCCCGACGGGCCGGTCCTCGCGTCGGGATGCATCGACGCGCTCGCCGAGCAGATCGTCGCCGGAGCCGACGCGCCGGGCGACGTGCTCGTCATCCTCGGAACGACGCTCATCGTGTGGGTGGTCGTTCCCGAGGACGCGCTCCCCGCCGACGCCGGTGGCTTCTACCCGATCCCGCACACGTCGCCCGGCAACTTCCTCGTCGGGGGCCCGAGCAACGCGGGGGGTCTCTTCGTGAACTGGGCGCTCGACGCGTTCGGGGCCCGAGACGTCGAGCCGACGATGGATCCCGGTGCGGTCCCGGTGTGGGCGCCCTACCCGCGTGGTGAACGGTCGCCGATCGACGATCCGAACCGGCGGGCGGTGCTTGCCGACCTCGACCTGACCCACGGACCGGCGGCCGTGCGGAGAGCGACGTTCGAAGCGTCGGGGTTCGTGACCCGACGCGCGATCGAGGCGAGCGGTCGACCGGCTCGTCGCATCGTCGCCACCGGCGGGGGGACCCGGGTCGACGAGTGGGTCCAGGCGCTCGCCGACGGCACCGGCCTGCCCGTCGACTGCGTCGCGGTCCCCGAAGGTGGCGCACTCGGCTCGGCGTTTCTCGGCCGGGTGGCCGCAGGGCTGGAGACCTCGATGCTCGACGCCCGGCGCTGGGCCCGCGTCGCTCGCACCGTCGAACCGGAACCCCGCTGGCAGACCGCGATGGCCGACCGCTACGAACGCTTTCTCGACCTCTCGCCCCGCACCGGCTGAGGTCGAATCCGCGGCGGAGGCTCGATCGCCCGGAACATGCAGGCCGTCGCGTGTCCGCCTCCTCCGCTTCTTCTCCTAGGATCTGACACAGACGTCAGGAAACGCCGACGTCGGAGGGGAAGCTGTGGCGACCGATACGTGGGATCCGATGGCCCAGTTCGTCGGCACGGTGGCCGGCGACAGCCGCAGCCCCTATCCCGGCTACCACGAGAAGCGGCGCGACACCCCGGTCGAGGTGCGCCGCAACGTCTCGTTCGACGGCTCCGACAGCGGCACCGAGATGTTCTACGTCTACCGCTACGACGACGTCGCGACCCTCCTGCGCGACAACGTCACCTACTGCTCGGGAAGCATCCGCGACCTCCTCACCGTGGTGATGGGCCCGTACCCGCTCGTCGGGATGGACGAACCCGAGCACAAGCGCCTCCGTTCGCTCGTCGCCCAGGCGTTCCGCTCCAAGACGCTCGCACACTGGAACGACGATCTCGTCGGTCCGGTCGTCGACGACACGATCGACACCTTCATCGACCGCGGGGAAGCCGAGCTCGTGCGCGAGTTCACCTACCTGTATCCGGTGCAGGTGATCGGGGCACTCCTCGGCCTTCCCCGCGAGGACTACCAGTACTTCCAGCCCCGCGCGCTCGCGCTCACCAACGTCGCCGCGCAACCCGAGGCGGGGATCGTCGCGTCGGCCGAGCTGTACGAGTACTTCACCGGCGTGCTCGAGGCGAAGCGCAAGGACCCGGGCGACGACCTCATCAGCGAGCTGGTCAGGGCCGAGGACGCAGGCGAACGGCTCGGCGACGAGGAGATCTTCTCGTTCCTGCGGTTGCTGCTGCCGGCCGGCGCCGAGACCACCTACCGGGCCACCGGCAACCTGATCTACGCCCTGCTCACCCATCGCGACCAGTTCGAGGCGCTGCGCGCCGACCGGTCGCTGATGGCCCAGACGATCGAGGAGATCATCCGCTGGGAGAGCCCCCTCACCATCACGTCACGGCAGTGCACGCGTGACACCGAGCTCGCGGGGGTCGAGATCCCCGCCGGGGCCGACGTCGTCGCGGGGGTGGGCTCGGCCAACCACGACCCGAGCCGCTGGGACCACGCCGACGACTTCGACATCTTCCGGCCCCAGATCCCGCACATGTCCTTCGGGGTCGGGGTGCACATGTGCCTCGGCATGCACCTGGCGCGAATGGAGATGGCGAAGGCGATCGACCGGCTGATCGAGCGCTGCCCGAACCTGCGACTCGACGAAGAGGCCGTGCTGCGCGACGACGTGCACATCCACGGCGAGAACTTCCGGTCGCCGACCTCGCTGCCCGTCCTGTTCGGGTAGCTTCGGTCCGATGCCGCTGATCCCGCGTCACATCGAGCTCGGCTTCGTCATGGGCGGTGCCGGCGTCACCCACTTCACCGCGCCGCAGTTCTACGACCCGATCGTCCCGAAGTGGATGCCCGGCAAGGCCCGCACCTGGGTCTACGCGAGCGGCGCCGTCGAGCTCACCTGCGTGGCGCTGCTGCTGGTGCCGAAGACCCGCAAGCTCGGTGGCGCGTTGAGCTTCGTGACGCTGCTCGGGGTGTTCCCGGCGAACATCCAGTCGGCGATCGACGGCGGCATCGAGGGCGCGAAACCGCCGTTCGACTCCGCGCCCGCGGCGATCGCCCGCCTCCCGTTCCAGATCCCGCTGCTCATGGTCGCGTGGAAGGTCGCCAAGGGCCGCTAGCGCGTGCCCCGGAGGGGCGAACCCTCGGGCGGGAGGGGGTGCCGGAACAGCGCGGCGGCGTTCCGATGGCCGATCTTGGCGACGACGTCGGCCGGCAGTGACCCGAACACGTCGTCGAACACGCGTTGCGAAGCGGGCCAGGTGCCGTCGCCGTGGGGGTAATCGGTCTCGAACATCACGCGGTCGACGCCGATCGTCTCGAGGGTCGCGAGCGTCGACGGGTCGTCGATGGTGCAGAACCAGAAGTTGCGGTGCAGCACGTCGGCCGGTCGGAGGTCGCCCGGGAAGTAGGAGCCGTACCCCGAGCGGTCGACGATGTTCTCGAGCCGGTCGTGCAGCATCGCGACCCAGCCGATCCCGCCTTCGCTCATCGCGATCTTCACGTCGGGGTAGCGGACCGGCGCGCCCGACCAGAGCCACTCCGTGCACGCGGTGAGTGAGAGCTGACCGAACAACGTCGCCGCGAGCGGGACCATCGGCGCGTCGTTCGGCATGTCGACCACACCCGTCGACCCGACGTGCAGGCAGATGACCGTTCCCGTCTCGGCGCAGGCCGCGATGATCGGATCCCACCAGCCCGAGAAGATGCTCGGCATCCCGATGCGGTGCGGCTGTTCGGGGAGCGTCACGGCAGTGAACCCACGGGCCGCGTTGCGCCGGATCTCGGCCGCGCCGAGTTCGGCGTCACCGAGGAAGGTGATACCCATCGGCACAATGCGATCGGGGTGGGGCGTGTGCCACTCGTCGAAGAACCAGTCGTTCCACGCCTGCGTCACCGCGAGTCCGAGGTCCGGATCGGAGCAGCGCGAGAACACCGACCCGCAGAATCCCGTGATCTGCGACGGGAAGTTCACCGACGCCCAGATCCCGTTGAGGTCCATGTCGTGGATGCGGGCCTCGATCTCGTAACAGCCCGGTCGCATCTCGTCGAAGCGGGTCGGCTCGATCAGCCAGTCCTCGCGCGACCGACCCACGACGGCGTTGATGCCGACCTGGAAGAAGATCTGGTCGTCGAACTCCCACACCTCGTGGCCCTCGACGGTCTCGACGACCCGGGGCGCGAGGGGCTGGAGTCGAGCCGGGAGCCGCCCGTCGAACATCCCCGGCGGTTCGACGAGGTGGTCGTCGACCGAGATCAAGGTGTGGATCACCTGCCGCGGCGCGGGGTCGGGCAGGAGCCCGTGGAGCTCGCTCTTGCGCCAGTGCAGGGATCGCTGCCCGCCCGTCTCCACGACTTCATGGGTCGCTTCGCTGCGCCGCCTCGATCGCCCACCGGCTCGGCTTCCGCGGTCGCTGTCCGGCGGCTCCGCTTCGCTCACGGCGTCGAGGGTAGCGTGAGTTCGTGCACCGGTCGGTCGGGACTCGACTCCTGCTCCCCCTCGGAGTCGCGCTCGCGTTGGCGCTCGGCGTCGCCGCTTGTGGTGGCGACGACACGTCGTCGAGCCCGCCGCCACCGACCTCGGAGAAGACGCCGGTCGATGCCGCGTGCTCGCTGCTCACCGCCGCCGACGCGACCACGCTGTTCGGCGTGCCCGCCCAGCCGAGGGTCGAAGGCCGGCCGAAGAGCGTCGCTTCGCAGTGCATCTACGAATCACCCGCCCTCGACGGGCAGTTGGTGCAGTTCCGCATCTTCGACAACGAGCGGTACTACTCCGAGGATCTCGTCGACGACGGCGCGCCCGTCACCGGGCTCGGCCGGAAGGCGTACCTCGACACCGAGGGACCCGACGGGATCGTCGACCTCCAGTTCGTGAACGACGGCAAGGTCTACGCGCTCGCATACTCCAACATCGCGGGCGATGCCGCGGCGCGGGCGTCGAACCTCGAGCTCCTGGCTCGGACCATCGATGATCGTCTGTAGGGCGGGCCGTGTGGAGGCCGGGCGCCTGTAGGGTCGACGGTGACGCAGGATCGTCGTCAGGGGAGAGGAGACCGGTGGCACTGGAGATCGAGATCAACCGCGAGGTGTGCATGGGTTCGGGCAACTGCTCGTTCTGGGCCCCCGGGGTGTTCGACCTCGACGACGACGGGATCGCCATCCTCGTCGACATCGACGCCGCCCCCGAGGAGAAGATCGTGCTCGCGGCGCAGGGCTGTCCGACCCAGGCGATCAAGCTGGTGAAGGACGGCGAGAAGCTCGCCGGTTCGTAACGACCGGATCTCGTGGCTGAACGTCTCCCCGCCGCCCGGACCCGAGACCGGCGTGACCGGCTGGTCCGCACCGCGCGGGCGAACCTCCGCCGCCGGTTCGCCCGCCAGCCCATCGCGTTCGCACTCAGTGGTGGCGGCTCGCAGGGCAGCTTCGAAGTCGGGGTGCTGCGGTACCTCTACGACGACCTGAAGGTCCGACCCGCGATCCTCTGCGGCAGTTCCGTCGGCGCGATCATCGCGGCGAAGCTCGCCGAGGGCGACGACGAAGCCACCGGTCGGCGCGCCATCGACGACCTCGAGGACATCTGGCGGGGTCTGCGGGGCAACGCCGACATGTGGCTCACCGAACCCTGGCTCGACAAGCTGCGGTCGCAGGCCGCGTGGGCGTCGTCGCTCCGAGGTCGCGCGGCCGAGAACGGCACCGCCGGCAGCCAGACCCGCGTGGTCCTGCGCATGCTGGGTGAGCTCGTCCGCAACCCGCCCGAGGCCGACGGCACCCTCGACGCGCTCCGGCAGGCCATGCGGGCGAAGTCGTTGCTGCGGATGGATCCGGTGCGGTCGATCATCGAGACCCGGCTCGACACCGACCGCATCGTGGCGTCGGGTATCGCACTCCGGGTGGGCGCGGTGAGTCTCGAGACAGGGGAGCTGCGCTACTTCACCGAGACCGGCGAGGTCT
>JBBRHS010000072.1:0-10567 GCA_038222385.1 Acidimicrobiia bacterium | reverse complement strand
GCCGACCGCGCCACCACCATCCGGTCGATCCTCGACCCGTCGACCCGTCCGTCGGACCTGGTGCGGCCCGGTCACGTGTTCCCGTTGCGCGCCCGGCCCGGTGGCGTCCTCGAGCGTCGCGGTCACACCGAGGCAGCCGTCGACCTCGCCCGTCTCGCCGGCCTCCCGCCGATCGCGGTGATCTGTGAAGTCCTGCATGACGACGGCTCGCCCGCCCGCCTCCCGTTCCTCGAGCTCTTCGCGCAGGAGCACCGCATCGCGATGATCTCCGTCGAGCAGGTCGCGGCCTACCGCCAGAGCATCTCCGACCCCGCCACCCCGGCCCCCGCCCCCCTCCTGCTCTGATCAAGAGTTGCAGCGTCAGCTGCCGATTCCGGAGGGTTACCGTGCAGACCTCGTGGAATCAGGGGCCAGCGGATTCGCCGATCTCCTTGAGGGCGGCGGCGAGCGCGGCGCGCAGGCGACGGGCGGTGTCGGGGGCGAGGTGCGCGACCACCCCGAGACCCGGCCGGCCGACCTCCTCGAGAGTCAGCACCACCCGCAGCTCGCCGTCGCCGCAGCCCTCGCAGGCGTCCTCGAGGGCGACCGCCCACGACGCGCCGGGTCGCTCCTCGTCGTCGGCCGGGTGATCGTCACGGGCATCATCGATCGAACGGCGCATTCGCTTCCTCTCGTCGTCGGTCGGTCAGGGTGGTGGCGGCGGCGTGCGGGATCGTCATGACCACACGAGGGCGAGCACGAGTCCGGCCTGACCCAGGTGGTACGTCACCATGATCGCGACGGGCGCCCACGCGGCCGGGCGCACGAACTTCGTCTCGCCGATCAGCGCGTCGGAACCCATGAACAGCACCGCGCCGACCGCGGCCCACCGGTTCCCGCTGGCGAGCGCGCTGATCCCCATCGCCGCGATCACCAGCACGTAGACCACCACCGGCGCGATCAGCTCGGACTCACCACTGCGACGGATCCCGCGCACGAGTCTCACACCCAGGAGGCCGACCACGACGACCACCGGGACCGCCCACCACCAGTCGCCGTCGGTGTGGAGGTTCAGCCCAACCACGTAGGCGACGTGCGCGAGCAGGAACGACGCCAGGCCCGCGACGAACCGGTCGTCGGGAAGCATGAGGAAGACGTCGCCGGCCAGGGAGAGCACCAGCGCGGCCACGAACCACCAGCGTTCGTCGGGATGGGTGGGATCGACGAGCAGCGCGACCGAGATCAACGCGACCATCGTCGCCGGCTTGCACACGTACTCGAGCCGCGAGATCGAAGCGGGCGGCGGCGGGTGGATCCGCGAGATCCAGTTGCCGACGGCGAAGCACCCCGCGAGTACGAGGAACACCCAGGCACCGGTCGTCACCGGCCCGTTCTAGTCGGCCGACGCCGATCCGTCTCGTAGTCTGCGATTCCGTGGACACCGAGACGATCGAGCTCAGCACCTCCGACGGACCGATGCGCGCGTTCCGCGCCACCCCCGACGGTCCGGCCCGGGGTGGGATCGTCGTGGTGCAGGAGGCCTTCGGGCTCAACGCCCACATGGAAGACGTGGCCCGCCGGCTCGCGACCAACGGGTACCTGGCCGTTGCGCCGGAGCTGTTCCACCGCAGTGAAGAACGCGGGCCCTTCTCCTACGATGACTTCGCCGCCGTGATCCCGGCGATGTCGGCGCTGTCCGACGAGATGATGCTCGCCGACGTCGACGTCGCGCTGGCCCACCTCGCCGCGAGTGGGATCGCGCCGCAACGCTCGGGCATCGTGGGCTTCTGCATGGGTGGCCGGGTCTCGTTCCTCGTCGCGGCCCGGCGCACCCTCGGCGCGGCGGTCGGGTTCTACGGCGGCGGCATCGTGACGGCGCGATTCCCGCAGTTCCCCGCGCTCGTCGGCGAGGCCACGTCGCTCGCGACGCCGTGGCTCGGCCTGTTCGGTGACCGCGACGGCTCGATCCCCGTCGACGACGTCGAAGCCCTCCGGGCCGCGCTCGTCGACGCGCCCGTCGACACCGAGATCATGCGGTACGCCGACGCTGAGCACGGGTTCTTCTGCGACCTGCGGCCGGCCTACGCACCCGACGCCGCGGACGACGCGTGGACCCGCACGCTCACCTGGTTCGAACGCCTCGATCCGCGCTGAATCGATGGGAGCTCGAGCCGTCGCGCTCATCCGGGAGCTCCAGCGTCGGTTCGCTGCCGATCGGGCCGGCAACCTCGCCGCCGCGATCAGCATGCGGGCGTTCCTGGCGCTCTTCCCGATCCTCGTGCTGTGCATCGCGGTGGTCGGCCTGTTCGTGGGCGATGCGACCGCGTTCGCCGACCGGATCGTCAGTGCGCTCGGGCTCAGCGGCGACGCGGCAAGGCTCATCACCGACGCGACCCGCACCGCCCAGCAGACGAAGGTCGCGTCGAGCGTCATCGGGATCGTCGGACTCCTCTGGACCGGCACCGGGCTCGCAGCGTCGATCACCGACGCGTGGAACCAGGTCTGGCAGATCCCTGGCGGGACGCTGCGCGGTCGACTCGTCGGAGTGGGTTGGCTGGCGGGCGGCGGGGTGCTCGCCGTGCTCGGGTTCGGCGCGACGGGTCTGGTCAGCGGTTCCGGTGTGCTCGCGGTCATCGGCATCGTCGGCGGTCTGGCGGTCGACACGATGCTCTTCCTGTGGACGGCATGGATCCTCCCGGCGCGGCGGATCCCCGTGCGGGCGATGCTCCCGGCCGCGGTCATCGGCGGTGTGGGCTACGAGGTCCTGAAGCTCCTCGGTGGCGACGCGGTCCCCGAGATGGTCTCGCGCTCGTCGACGCTCTACGGCACGATCGGGGTCGTGTTCGCGCTGCTGGTGTGGATGCTGGTCCTCGGGTACCTGGTCGTGACCGTCGCGCTGTCGGAGCAGGTGCTCTGGGATCAGGGCGCGAGCCGGTCGCGTGACCAGGAGCCGTCGGCCGCCCGGACGTAGCGCACGCGGTCGTGCAACCGGTCGGTGCGGTTCACCCAGAACTCGACCAGCTCGGGGACCACCCGGAAACCACCCCAGAACGACGGTCGGGGTACGTCGTCGCCCGCGTCGGCGAACGACTCCTCCACCGCGGCGAGTCGCGACTCGAGCTCACCCCGGTTCGCAATCGGCCGGCTCTGCGGCGACGCCCACGCGCCGATCCGGTGACCTCGGGGCCGGGCCGCGAAGTAGGCATCCGACTCGGCCGCATCGACGGATCGGACCGCGCCTTCCACTCGGACCTGGCGATCGAGCTGCGGCCAGTAGAACAACAACGCGGCGCGTGGGTTCTGCTCGAGGTCGGCCGCCTTGCGCGACTCGTAGTTCGTGTAGAACACGAAGCCGCGCTCGTCGACGCCCCGGAGGAGCACCACCCGGGCGGAAGGTCTCCCGTCGGCCGTGGCGGTCGCAACGGTCATCGCCGCGCCCCGGTCGTCGGTTGCATCGATCGCAGCCGCATACCACTCGGCGAACTGGTCGAATGGGTCGGCGGCGACCGAACCCTCGTCGATGCCTGCCTCTGCCGCTGCACCCGTCATGGGACCGAGCGTACGCTGGAGGCCATGGCTTTCCATCACGTTGCACTCGCGACCCGTGACCTGCCGGCCACCCACGCGTTCTACACCGAAGTCATGGGGTTCGCGCTCGCCAAGGTCGAGGCCGCGCCCACCCCTGGCGGCGGGTGGGCGCGCCACGTGTTCTACGACACCGGCGACGGCATGATCGCGTTCTGGGACCTCCACGACGACCCCGAGGTGCCGACCGACTTCGACCCCGCGATCAGCACCGGCCTCGGTCTGCCCGCGTGGGTCAACCACGTCGCGTTCGACGCGCCCGAAGCCGCCGACCTCGACGAGCGCAGGCGCCGATGGCTCGAAGCCGGTCACGACGTCGTCGAGATCGACCACGGATGGTGCACCTCGCTCTACACCCTCGACCCCAACCGGATCCTTGTCGAGTGGTGCCGATCGACCCGCGCGTTCACCGACGCCGACCGGGCGCAAGCTCGTCGGCTCGTGCTCGCCGAACAGCCCGAGCTCGACACGACGCCACCCTCGGTCACGTTCCACGAAGCGGCTGCCTCGACCTCCGTCTGACCCCGCCGGGCGTCAGGTGGAGCGGGTCGAGCGATTCTGACGGTCGAGGACGCGGGAGAGGCGCATTCGGTTGTATCGCTGCACCAGCAGACACGGGACGTTGGCCAGGAACGCGTAGACGAACATGATGGCGACGACCCACCACGGGTTCCAGAGCACGAACACGGGTGCTATGGCCATCACCAACCAATGGGTGACCTCGGCCCGGCGCGTCTCGACCACGAACCGTTCGAGGTAGGCGGGGTCACGGCCCACGACCGTGCGCTTGGAGAACCCGCCGGCGAAGAACGTTCCCGCCTCCGGCAACCGGTCCTTCCACCGCTTCACCCGGAGGCGTGCGTAGAAGGAGGCGTCGAGCTCGGCGGGGCGGAGCCGCAGGAGCCAGGTGTCGTGATCGAGCCGGTCGACCGGGAGCCGGTGCGTGAAGAGTCCGACGCTGAAGCTCCAGACCGCCCACACCAGCACATCGAGGATCACCATCCACGGGCGCGACACGGCGAAGACGCCCTGTTCGGTCACGACGCCTCGTCGGCCGCGGGCCGTCCCGGACGAACCGGGATCGAGCGCCCCTTCCAGACAACCTTGCGACGGACCGCGGTGAGGAACATCGATCGGACGAAGATGAGCACGAACACGGCCACCGAGACCGGGAAGCCCACGATCGATCCGACCCCGAAGTTGCCGAGGGCCCGCAGCATCACACCGAGTTGCACCACCCAGAGGGCGTAGAAGCCCCAGACCACGAACGACGGGCCGGTGGCCCCCGTGATCAGCGCCAGCAAGCCCGAAACGGCCGCCGTGCCGACGGTGATCGTCGCGGTGATCCAGGCGAACACCAGGAGCGTGCGCACGATCGGTGTGGAACCCGCGCCCGCGGCGATGTTCTTGCTCCAGCCCTCGATCAGGTGACGGATCCCGTCGGGGTACATGCGGAACTGCACCGAGCCCCGCCCACCGAAGCAGCGAACAGGGAGACCGGCGTCGTGGCAGTGCCGAGCGAGGGCGACGTCTTCGAGCACCGAGCCCCGGACCGCGCGGTGACCGTCGACGCCGAGGTAGTCACGCCTCGCGATGACGAGGCACGGCCCGAACGCACCGGTCACCCGCCGACGGCGACGGGCCGAGGCCGCGCCGATCCCCATCCACGACACGACGTTGAAGAACGCCGACAACCGTTCGGTGGCTCGTTCCATCCGGTGGTACGGCTCGACCGACACCAGCCCGCCGCCGCGCGCGCGCTCCGCCGCGAGTCGGTCGAGGAGCTGGGGACCGGGTTCGGTGTCGGCGTCGAGGAAGACGAGCAGCTCACCTCGGGCGGCTGCGGCCCCCTGCCAGCAGGCCCACGTCTTGCCGGTCCAGCCGGGAGGGAGCGCCGCCGAACGCACGACTCGCGTCCCGGCGGCCGCGGCGATCGACGCGGTGGTGTCGTCGGAATGGTCGTCGACCACGATGATCTCGGTCGCGGGTGCATCCTGTGCGAGCAGACCGGCGAGCAGCGTCGGCAGGGTCGCGCCTTCGTTGCGCGCAGGGACGATCACCGAGATCGCGGCCCGCGAGCCGGTGACGCGCGCCGCCCGGAGGCGCGGGACGCGCCACAGCAGCGACCAGCCCGCGAGCCAGGCGAGCACGAGCCCGATCCGTTCTACCGTCACCAACGCTCCCGCCGTCAGGGTTCGCCCCCATTCCACTACGGCGCCGGGACCAATGGTGGATTCCCCGGAAGGGGTCGATGCCCGGGGAGGGCGGTGAGGGCCGGAAGTAGGGTGCGACGACCGGTGCCGATGCCCGACGAGCAGGGGGAACGATGGATTTCGCGATCAGCCCACGAGCCGAGGAGCTCCGCGGCGAGCTGCAGGACTTCATCGACACCTCCGTCGAACCGGCCACGCCGGTGTACATCGAGCAGGTGCGCGAATCGGGCGATTCGCACTTCCACCCCCCGGTGATGGAAGAGCTCAAGACCGAGGCCCGGGCCCGGGGGTTGTGGAACCTGTTCATGCCCAACGACACCTTCGGCGCCGGCCTCTCCAACGTCGACTACGCCCCGCTCTGTGAGCTGATGGGTCGCAACCTCCTCACCTCCGAGGCGACGAACTGCGCCGCGCCCGACACCGGGAACATGGAACTGCTCGCCGAGTTCGGCACGCCCGGGCAGCAAGACGAGTGGCTCGTGCCACTGCTCGAAGGCGAGATCCGCTCCTGCTTCGCGATGACCGAGCCGTGGGTGGCGAGCTCGGATGCCACGAACATCCAGTCGCGGATCGAACGCGACGGCGACCACTACGTGGTCAACGCGCACAAGTGGTGGACGAGCGGCGCGGCATCGAGTCGGTGCAAGTTCGCGATCCTGATGGGCGTGTCGGATCCCGGCGCCGACCCGTACCACCGCCACTCGATGGTCATCGTGCCGTTCGACGCGCCGGGCGCCCAGGTGGTCCGGACCTTGTCGGTGTTCGGCCACGACGCCGGCGGCGGCCATTGCGAGACGCTCTTCGAAGACGTGCGCGTCCCGGTGACCAACGTCATCGGTGGTGAGGGCAACGGCTTCGCGATGGCGCAGGCCCGCCTCGGACCCGGCCGCATCCACCACTGCATGCGGGCGATCGGGCTCGCGGAGAAGGCCCTCGAGCTGATGGGGATGCGCGCGTGGATGCGCACACCGTTCGGCAAGCCGCTCGCCGAACAGGGCGTGGTGCAGGACCAGATCGCCGAGAGTCGGATCGCGATCGAGACCACCCGCCTCCTGACGATGAAGGCCGCGTGGCTGATGGACACCATCGGCAACAAGGGCGCCCGCTTCGAGATCGCGGCGATCAAGGTGCTCGCGGCCCGCACCGCAACCGAGGTCATCGACCGCGCCATCCAGCTGTTCGGCGGCGCGGGGGTGTCGCAGGACTGGCCCCTCGCCGACATGTACACCCACGCCCGCACGTTGCATCTCGTCGACGGTCCCGACGAGGTCCACAAGCAGCAGATCGCCCGCCGCGAGCTCCGCAAGTACGAGAGCTTCAAGCAGTGAGCGCAGTGAAGGCGCCGGCCACGCGGCACGGGCCGACAACCGGTGAGCGATCGAGGCGCCGCAGCGGAACGAACCAGAAGTGATGAGCGCAGTGAAGGCGCCGGCCACGCGGCTCGGACCGACACCCGGTGAGCGATCGAGGCGCCGCAGCGGAGCGAACCAGAAGTGAGGGGACCGCGAAGCTCGCGCCGCGGATCGAGGAGTTCCTCGCGGTCGGGTTCTCGAAGTTCGTGCTCCTGCCGTTCGGCGCGCCCGACGACTGGGCCGACGAGCTGGGCGAGACCGCCGCCGTCGTCCTGCCACTCCAGAGCTGACGCGATCGCGTTCAGGTCGGTTGCGGCAGGTGCTCGGCGAGCATGCGCTCGATGTCGGGCAGGGCCGCCCTGGCGGCCTCGGCTCCCCGATCGATCAGCTCGAGCGCGCGGTGGAAGTCGATCCACGTGAACTCGGCGAGCTCGACGTTGATGCGGACGTCGGCCGAGATGGCCTTGAAGTTCCCGAGCTCGTATTGGAGCGACTGGATCGAGTTCATCACGAGGTCGAACATGTTCGGCATGTCGCGGCTGCCACTCGTGTACGAGAGCGGGTTGAAGGTGTTCACCCGCTGGTAGACGCGCTGGAGCGCGGTCGTGACCCCCTTCTGCAGCTGGGGGACGACGTTGACCGCGATGCAGAGGTCGGCACCCATCTCCCGGACCACCTCGGCCGGTACCGGGTCGACCATGCTCCCGTCGACGAGTGTCCGTCCGTCGCGGCGGACCGGCGCCCAGATCATCGGCACCGATGAGCTGGCCCGGAACGCGGCGTCGAGCCGACCCTCGCCGAGGCAGATGCGCTCTCCGGATTCGATGTCGCACGCGACGGTCTGGGCCGGGATCAGCAGCTGTTCGAACGTCTGCACCGAACCGAGCAACGGGCCGAAGATCGAGACGAGCCGGTCGCCGCGCAGGAACCCGGGCCGGGTGACGGTGACGTCGAGCGCGCTCAACACGGTGCGCAGGTTGCCGATGCGGCCGGCGATGTCTTCCATCGCCGTCGGCCGCAATCCGCCGGCGTAGCCCAGGGCGACGATCGATCCCATGCTCGTGCCCACGACGAGGTCGAGCGGGACCCCGGCGGCCTCGAGGGCGGCGAGCACCCCGACGTGCGCCACACCGAAGGCCGCACCTCCACCGAGTGCGATTCCGACCGACACCCCGAGGATCTTGCGGGCGAGGCGCGTCAGTGGAGGCGTCGCGGGAGACCACGGATGCTCGAGCACGTGGAGGGTCTGCGACATCGGATCGCCGTCGTCGAGCGCGAAGTCGACCGGCACCACGAACGGCTCGCAGCGGTTGATCGCTATCGGTGACGACTGCTCGTTGTAGAGGTTGACGACCTCGAAGATGCGCGTGTGCGCAGCGTGGGTCACCGCCGCGGTCGCGCCGGGCCGGGCGACGATCTCGACGATCACGTCGCAGACCTCGGCGACGATCGCCGAGTCGAGCGCGACCGAGCTGCTGATGTCGGCGACGATCACCGGGAACTCCGCACCGAGTGCCCGGGTGACGGCATCGAGGCCACGGGTGAACCCGTCGGCGGCACCGGGAGCGGGGAGGGTGGTCGGCAGGTGGGCGACAGGCCCGCGATCCGGTGCCACCCTGGCGCGCAGACGGTCGAGCGGTTCGTCACCAAGATCGCCGAGGGACGCGTCGGCGTCGACTCGAGGGCGTCCCGCGACGGGAGCGTTCACGCCGACAAGG
The DNA here is from genome assembly GCA_038222385.1 of Acidimicrobiia bacterium. GTDB lineage: Bacteria > Actinomycetota > Acidimicrobiia > IMCC26256 > JANYLB01 > JANYLB01. The sequence continues at coordinate 1,720 of JBBRHS010000072.1, read as the reverse complement.
AGCGCCGGCCGTGCGGAGATCCGGGCAAGGAGCGCGGCCAGCGGTCCGGCGACGAGGGATCGACCAACGAGCCCGGGTCCGCCGACGACGCCGATCACGGTGACGGATCGGTGCACGACCTCGTCGCGGTTCCGCGACGCCAGTCGCTGCGAGAGCGCACGGGAGAGATGTTCCAGGACCTTGGCGTTGTGGGCGAACGAGTCGCCGAAGTCGTCGGCGGAGAGCGTCAGGAGCTGGGTACGTCGGGCGGCCCGGACCGTCGCGGTGCGGGCCTCGCCCAGCAGCAGAGCCGTTTCGCCCAGGAAGTCGCCGGGGCCGAGGCGCGCGACGACGCGGTCGGCCGCGACCACCTCGAGCTCGCCTGCGAGCACGACGAGGAACGAGTCGCCGGCATCGCCTTCGGCCCACAGCGTCTCGCCCTTGCGGAACGAGACCTCGGAGAAGAGCCCGGCGAGGCGCTCGAGCTCGTCGACGGAGAACGCACCGAACAGCGGCACGTCTCGGATCGCCACGACCTGGCTGACCGGATCGTTCACGATCAGAACGCGGTTCCGCCGGCCTCCCGGAACGCGCGCGCGAGCCCCGAGAGGAGGCGTTCGCTCATTGACGGGAGCTCGCGCAGGAGCGTCCGGAACATCCGCGCGCCCAGGACCGCGACGCGGACATCGGTCGTGCCCGTGGCCGTCGCGCTGCGCGGCGCCGGGTCGAGCAGTGCGAGTTCGCCGAAGTAGTCGCCGGGGCCGAGTGTCCCGACCTTGCGGCCCCCTCGGCGTAGCACGACCTCGCCCTCGAGCACGATGAAGAACGCGTCGCCCGGTTCGCCCTCGACGACGAGCTCCTTGCCGGCGGGGAACTCGGCCGTCTCGGCATGACGGGCGACGATCTGCAGCTCGCGCTTCGAGCAGCGCGCGAACAACGCGACGGCAGCGAGGCGGTCAACGAGTTCCGAACGTCGGGCCACGGCGTCACCCTAACGTGCGAGTGCATCATCTGGCCGACTTGTCCGCCTCCGACCTAGGGTTCGCCGATGCGCCGCCTCGCAGCTTTTGTCGTCCGAAGGCGGTGGTGGGTGTTGATCGCGGCGCTCGTCTTCATCCCGATCGCGGGGCTGGTGGGCGGTGGGGTCGCGCAGCAGCTGTCGGTCGGCGGCATGGAGAGCCCCGACGCGGAGTCGGCACGCGCGGCCGACGCGCTGGAGCGCGACTTCGGGCAGGGGACCATCAACTTCGTGGTCGTCGTGCGACCGCGCGACGGCGCCACCGCCGATGATCCCGCGGTCACCGCCGCCGCGACGCAGCTCACCGAGCGGATGATCGCCGATCCCGATCTCGACAACGTCATCTCGTACTTCAGCCCGGGTAAGCCTCCGCCACTGCGCAGCCGCGACGGCCGGCTGGCGCTGATCACAGCCCAGATCCCCGGGACCGAAGACGAGTTCGTCGAGGCGGCCGGCGAGCTGGCGCCCCGCTACACCACCGAGACGTCCACGTTCACCAGCGTCGTCGGTGGCGCGGCCGAGACCCAGCGCCAGATCACCGTGCAGGCCGAGGAAGACCTGAAGAAGGCCGAGGTGATCACCGCGCCGATCACCGCCGTCGCCCTCGTCATCGTGTTCGGCAGTCTGGTCGCGGCGCTGCTCCCGCTCGCGATCGCGGTCCTCGCGGTGCTCGGGTGCTTCCTCGCCCTCACGGTCATCGCGCACTTCACCCAGGTGTCGATC
>JBBRHS010000071.1:0-10594 GCA_038222385.1 Acidimicrobiia bacterium | reverse complement strand
TCGTCACCGAAAACCGGGCGTCGGTGTCCCACCCGCACGCGAGACTGGGTGCATGCGAGTGGACCGCACCTTTGCGTTCGTGGACCTGTGTGGCTTCACCGCGTTCACCGAGGCGCACGGCGACGACGAAGCGGTCGCGGTGCTGACGGGGTTCCGCGGTGCGGTGCGGTCGATCGCGGCCGAGTACGGCGTGCGCGTGGCGAAGTGGTTGGGCGACGGCGTGATGATCGTGTCGGGCGACGGCGTCGCGGTGGTCGCGTCGGTCCTCGAGCTCCAGCAGCGGGTCGTGCGCGAGCAGCTCGCGCTCCCGCTTCGGGTCGGCATGGCCCGTGGCCCGGTGATCCTGTTCGAGGGTGACGACTACAGCGGCCGCGCCGTGAACCTCGCAGCCCGCCTCGCCGATGCGGCCGGACCGCGGGAGGTCCTGGCCACCGAGCCCGTCGGTCTGCTCGCGCCGACCACGGCCGCAGCGATCCCGGCTGGTGAACGGTCGGTCAAGGGCTTGCCCGCGCCGGTCGCGGTGTGCCGCCTGGTCGCGGTCCGGGGCCTCGCCCTGCTCCCCGGCTGAGGCACCCGGGCTCACGTTCGGGGCCTACGCTCGCGGCATGCAGACCGTGACCGAGACCTCCACGCTCCGCCTCGAACGGGAAGGCCCGGTCGGGTGGTTGCGGCTCAACCGGCCCGACAAGCTCAACTCGTTCACGATCGCGATGTGGCGGGAGATGGCGGAGTTGGGTGCGTCGTTGGTCGAAGACCCGCAGGGCATCCGCGCGTTGGTGGTGATCGGAGAAGGTCGTGCGTTCTCGAGCGGCATCGACACGTTGGTGTTCACCGGAGGTGGCGTCGACGACGGTCTGCACTCGGTGCCGGGTCCGCCGACCCACGAAGATCCGAGCGTCGACATGATCCTGCGGACCCAGGCGGCCTACTCCTGGCTCGAGGACGCACCCTTTGCGACGATCGCTGCCGTGCGGGGCTTCGCGCTCGGCGCCGGTCTCCAACTCGCACTCGCATGCGACATCAGGGTCGTCGCGCGTGGGAGCAAGCTCGGCCTGCTCGAGTTCAAGTACGGGATCATGCCCGACCTCGGTGGCACGCAGCGGCTCCCGCGCCTCGTCGGTCCGGGCAAGGCGAAGGAGATGATCTTCACCGCAGCGAAGATCGACGCCGAGGAAGCATTCCGGATCGGCATCGCCGAACGGCTCGTCGACGACGCCGAGCTCGACGCCGCGGTGACCGAACTCGCGTCTCGTATCGGTGGTCAGCCCCCGCTCGCGATCGAGGGCGCGAAGCGGGCGGTCCGGGCCGCGAGCGAGGTGTCCGTGCGCGAAGGACTGCGCATCGAGGCCGAGGCGCAGTCGAAGTGCCTGCAGTCGGCCGACATGCGCGAGGCCATCACAGCGTTCGTCGAAGGCCGCGAACCCGACTACCAGGGTCGATGACGCCCTGACGGCCCCATCTCGCCGGTTCCCCTCCGGCGAGGAGCTGGCTCCTACCATCGTGGGCCGGGTGCTGGTACTGGGCGGAGGCTGATGCAGGAGCTGGTGTGATGGAAGCGTTCGTCGTACGGTCCGCCGGGCCGCTCTCGGGCACGGTGCGGGTGTCGGGCATGACCAAGAACTCGGGCCTGAAGCAGATGGCCGCGGCGTTGCTCGCGCCCGGCGTCACGACGCTGGGCAACATGCCGCCGGTCGCCGACCTCGACGTGATGGTGAATGTGCTCAGGTCGGTCGGGGCCACCGTCGACTGGGCGGCACCAACCGAGATGCGGATCGACGCCACCGCCGACCTCGTCCCCGAAGCGCCCTACGAGCTCGTGAGCAGGATGCGCGCGTCGATCAACGTGCTCGGTCCGCTGCTCGCCCGGTGCGGGTGGGCGAAGGTCGCGATGCCGGGTGGCGACAACATCGGGAGCCGCAAGCTCGACATGCACTTCCGCGGGCTCGAGGCGCTCGGCGCGGAGCTGAGCGTGGTGCACGGCTTCATCGAGGCGCGGTGCAATGCGCTCGCGGGGGCGCGCATCGTGCTCGACTTCCCGAGCGTCGGCGCGACCGAGAACCTCCTCACCGCGAGCGTGCTCGCCAAGGGTGAGACCGTGATCGAGAACGCGGCGCGCGAGCCGGAGATCAGCGATCTCGTGGAGCTGCTCACCCTGATGGGGGCGCGCATCGACGGGGCCGGCACGTCGACGTTGTGGATCGAAGGTGTCGACGAACTGCACCCGGTGCACCACGAGGTGGTGGGCGACCGCGTGGAGGCGGGCACGTTGTTGATGGCGTGCGGCATCGCCGGCGGCAACATCACGCTCGAGGGGATCCGCCTCGCGCACCTCGAGATGGTCGTCGTGAAACTTCGGGAGATGGGGCTCCAGGTCACCGAGACCCCCGACGGCCTCTGGGCCCGCGCCGACCGGCGACTCACCGCGATCGACCTGGCGACGTTGCCGTACCCCGGGTTCGCGACCGACTTCATGCCCATGGCGGTGGCACTGCTCGCCGTGTCCGAGGGGACCGCGATCGTCACTGAGAACGTGTTCGACAACCGGTTCGGGTTCGTCGACGAGTTGAGCCGGATGGGTGCCGACGTCCGCAACGAGGGTCGACACGCCGTGGTGCGGGGACTTCCCCGCCTCTCGGGTGCCCCGGTGCGGGCCCTCGACGTGCGAGCCGGGGCCGCCCTCGTGCTCGCCGGACTCGCCGCCGACGGTGAGACGACGGTCTTCGAGCGGACCCATGTCGATCGGGGCTACGCCGATCTGGCCGGGAGCCTGCGCGCCCTGGGCGCCGACGTCGAAGCCGTCGTTCGCTGAGACCCCGGGTCGGGAATCGGGTCGGCGAATCGGCCCGGCCGGGAACACCTGCGATACTGGTGGGGTTCAGCCCTCTGGAGGAACCTGACGATGACCACCGACATCTCGACCGACATCTCGACCACCGACACCGATCCCCGTGAGGCGGGCGTGCTCGAGGCGATCGACGCGATCCGCCCCGCGCTGCAGGCCGACGGCGGCGACATCGTCTTCTCCAACATCGACGGTGCCGGCGTGGTCCACGTCGAACTCGTCGGTGCCTGCGGGACCTGTCCGATCTCGACGCAGACGCTCAAGGCAGGCGTCGAGCGGATCATCATGGACCGGGTTCCCGGCGTCACCGAAGTCGTCGCCGACTGACGTCGCGGCACCACCCTGAACCCACGTCCCGCCCGTGATCCGGCCTCGCTCGTCGAGCGGGCACTCGAACACGACCGCGGCGCGATCGCGAAGCTGATCTCGCTCGTCGAACAGGGTGGACCCGAGGGGATCGCCGCGGTGGCCTCGTTGTTCGCGCACACCGGGCAGGCGTACACCGTCGGCATCACCGGCGCGCCGGGTGCGGGCAAGTCGACGCTCACCGATGCCCTCATCGGGTGCATCCGTGGCGAAGACGCCGAGGTCGGTGTGCTCGCGATCGACCCGACCAGTCCGTTCAGCGGCGGGGCGATCCTCGGTGACCGCGTCCGCATGCAGGACCACGCGACCGATCCCGGGGTGTTCATCCGCTCGATGGCCACCCGCGGGCACCTCGGCGGCCTCGCGCTCGCGACGCCACAGGCGCAGCGGGTGCTCGACGCGGCGGCGATCCCGTGGATCCTCGTGGAGACGGTCGGCGTCGGCCAGGTCGAGGTCGAGATCGCGGGCGCGGCCGACACCACCGTCGTCGTGGTCAATCCCGGCTGGGGTGACGGCGTGCAGGCGAACAAGGCCGGACTGCTCGAGATCGCCGATGTGTTCGTGGTCAACAAGAGTGACCGACCCGGTGTCGCCGACACCGTGCGCGACCTCGAGCTCATGCTCGACCTCTCGGTACCCGGTTCGTGGCGTCCGCCGGTCCTCCAGACGGTCGCGACGGGCGGGGATGGTGTCGCCGAGCTGTGGGCGGTGATCGGCGCGCATCGGGCGCACATCGACGACAACGGGGATCTCGTCCGACGGCGTGCGGCCCGACTTCGCGACGAGGTCCGGGCCATCGTGGTGGCGCGGCTCCAGGAGCAGATCGGCGACCGGTGCCGGGGCGACGCGTTCGAGGCACTCGTGCGCCGTGTCGAGGCGCGTGAACTCGACCCCTACGGGGCGGCCGGTGAGCTCCTCACCTGACGAACGTGGACGGGATGTACGGCGAGACGTACTCGCTAGATTCCCACGAGGATCTCGCTCGCCGACCACAGGCGTCCGGCGGCGACGTCGTCGAGCGCAGCCGACGAGACCTTGGCCGGCCGGCCCTTGTAGAAGTACTCACCGGTGATGCCGGCGACGTCGGGTGAGCTCGCCAGGTACACCGACGTCTGCGCGCCGGCCTCGGGGGTGATCGCCATGACGCTGCCGATGGCCGCGAAGACCTCAAACCACCGACGGGTGTCGCCGTCGCGGCCGAAGCGACTGTCGACGAATCCGGGATGCAGCGAGTTCACGGTGATGTTCGCGCCGTCGAGCCGCCGGGCCAGCTCGCGGGTGAAGAGGATGTTGGCAAGTTTCGATCGGGAGTAGACCGAGAAGCCGCGGTAGCGGTGGTGCTCGGTCTGCAGGTCGTCGAAGTCGAGGCCGCGTCGCGCCATCTTGTGCGCATGCGACGAGACCACCACCACCCGACCACCGTTCGGATTGGCGCGGAGGGATTCGAGGAGCAGGTCGGTGAGGAGGAAGTGGCCGAGGTGGTTCACACCGAAGGTCTGCTCGAACCCGTCGACCGTGACCCGGCGGTCCTGGAGCACGAGTCCCGCGTTGTTCACGAGCACGTCGAGCTGCTCGGTCCGGCCGGCGAGGTGGGCGGGGAACGCGCGCACCGACGCGAGGTCGGCGAGATCGAGCGGCAGCACCTCGACCCGTGTCGACGTGCTGCGCGACCGGATCTCCTCGAGTGCTGCCGCACCCCGGCCCGGGTCGCGGGCGGTGATGAACACCTGCCACCCGGCCCGAGCCAGCGCCACTGCGGCTTCCTTGCCGATCCCTGCGTTCCCACCGGTGATCACCGCGACCCGCTGCGCCATGACCTCACGCTAGTGACTCCCCGTCGCGAAGGGGCCGGTAGCCTCCGGCCCATGGCTGAGTTCGTGACCCTGGAACGGCGCGCCGACGGTGTCGCCCTCGTGCGCTTGGACCGCCCGCCGATGAACGCGTTGTCGCTCGCGCTGCTCGGCGAGCTGGCCGAAGTTGCCGGCGACCTCTCGTCGGATGTCGACGTGAAGGCGGTGGTCGTCGCCGGAGGTGATCGCACGTTCGCCGCGGGGGCCGAGATCTCGGAGTTCGGCGGGCCCGAGGAGGCGGAGTTGTTCTCGGAGGCGTTCCGCGCCGCGCTCGACGGGATCGCGGCGATCCCGCGTCCGGTGATCGCGGCGATCGGCGGGTTCGCGCTCGGTGGTGGGCTCGAGCTCGCGATGGCGTGCGACCTCCGGGTGGCGAGCGACCGGGTCAAGGTCGGCCAGCCCGAGATCCTGCTCGGGATCATCCCCGGCGCGGGCGGGACACAGCGCCTCGCGCGCCTGGTCGGCCCGGCCCGGGCCAAGGAGCTGGTCTGGAGCGGACGGCAGGTGCGGGCCGACGAGGCGCTCGCGATCGGTCTCGTCGACCGGGTGGTGCCGGCCGAGGAGCTGCTCGACGCCGCGCTCGCGTGGGCCGCCGAGCTCTCGTCGGGCGCGGTCGTGGCGATGGGCTACGCGAAGCGCGCGATCGACGGTGGTCTCGACGGATCACTCGCCGCCGGGCTCGATCTCGAAGCCGAGCTCTTCGTCGGCGTGTTCACGACCGAAGACGCGACGAGCGGGGTGCAGAGCTTCCTCGAGCACGGCCCCGGCAAGGCGACCTTCCGCGGGCGTTGAGCCGCCGTCAAGCCGTCTCCACTCGGGCCCGCAGGCGTCGGAGGTTGCCCGACCAGATGCGGGTGAGGATGGGCTTGGCTGCGATCTCGCCTACTCGTCCCCCCATCCAGACCGGGAAGTGCAGCTCCTCTTCCCACCGGAAGCGCGTCCGCTGCACCGCGAGGGGACGGATCGTGAAGCGGCCGCGGCCGACCACCACGCCGCGGTGCTCGATGCCCATCACCGCGCCGGGCTCCCACTCGGTGACGGTCATGACGTCGGTGGTCGAGAGCGGGCCGACCCGAGTGAGGCATTCGAACTCGGTTCCGACGCCCCGGTGTTGCTCGGTGCGGAACGTGATCCTGACGGCGTCGGCCATCCACTCGACGTGCGACTCGACCGGCTCCAACACCGCCCAGACCGTTTCCGGAGGTGCGTCGATGTCTGTCACGACCTCGATGCGCACGTCAGCCGGCCTCGCGGGCGGCGCCGTCGCGCAGGCGCGTCGCCGCGACTTCGGGCGCCACGATGTTCACGAACACGCCCGTTCCCATCTCGAACCCGGCGACGATGCTGAGTCGGGGGAGGATCTCGACGTACCAGTGAAAGGCCGGGTCGGGCGCCGAGTTCGGAGCCGAGTGCAGGATGACGTTGTACGGGACGTCTCCGACCGTCGCGGCGAGCGCCGCGAGTGCGTCGCGCAGTGCGATCGCAACCGCCCGGATCTCTTCGTCGGTCGCGTCGCCGAGGCCGGCGCGCGCCTCACGGTGCGCGACCCGGATCTCGTAGGGCGAACCCGACGCGTGCGGGCACCAGGCGGGAGCCGGACCGCCCGACACTGCGAGCGGCCCCCCGTCGACCTCGGTGAGCTGTCGGGCAACGAGGTCGGCCTCGGCGCCGGCGAAACGCTCGAGCGCACCCTCAGTGACGGGCGGAACGAAATCCAGGGCGACGACCTGGGCGTGCGGGTGGGCGAGGGAGGCGCCCGCCTCCTTGCCGTGGTTGACGAACACCTGGACGTACCGGTGTCCGGCCGCGTGATGGACCCGGGTGCGGTCGCGCAGCACGGTGACGACGTCGACGGCCTGGTGGTCGTCGAGCATCCCGAAGCTCCGGAAGTGGTCGGGGCCGAGCACCACGACCTCGTGCGCGCCGGTGGCGCCGACGCCCGCGTGGTCACCGCCGACGATGGGGTAGAGGTTCGGGACGACGCGCACCGCCCATCCGGCGGTGTCGGGCGCACCGGTGCCCGTCCGGTGCACCTCGGGCGGGGTCGCGTGCTCGTTGCCGTCACAGAACGGACAGCCGGCGGGCGGGTCGGTGTCGGCGTCGAGCGGCCGTGACGAGCGGGGACGCGCGTCGCGTTCGGGGGCGACGACGACCCGGCGGCCGCTGACAGGATCGTGACGAAGCTCGGGCACGTGGCCCAGCCTACGGGCCGCACGATCGGGTCCCTCCCCTAACCTGGGGGAATGGCGCTTCGTTTCGTGATCATCGGCGGTGGTCCGGCGGGGAACACCGCCGCGACCGTCGCGGCGACCCTCGGCGCCGAGGTCACGATCGTCGAGCGAGACATCATCGGCGGCGCCGCGCACCTCTGGGACTGCATCCCGTCGAAAGCGATGATCGCAACGGGTGGTGAGCTCTCCGAGCTGACGCGTGCCCGGTCGATGGGCCTCGAGGCCGAGGGGCATCTCGACGTCGACGCGCTGCGCGAGCGGGTGCGGTCGATCGAGACCCGGCTGCACGACGCCACGACGGCGATGCTCGAATCGCAGGGAGTCCGGCTCCTCCACGGCACCGGTCGGCTCAAGGGCCCCCACGAGATCGTGGTCGACACGGCCGAGGGGATCGAGGAGCTCAGCGCCGACGTCGTCCTCCTTGCCGCCGGCTCGCGACCGCGCGTGCCCGAATGGGCGCCTCTCGACGGGGAACTGGTGCTCACGACCCGCGAGGCGTATCCACCGGCGGAGATCCCGGAGCACCTCTGCGTGATCGGATCGGGAGTCACGGGCGTGGAGTTCACCCACATGTTCAGTGCGCTGGGCTCGAAGGTCACGCTCGTCGTGTCGCGTCAGCAGGTGCTGCCGCAGAAGGACCCCGAGGTCGCGGCGGTGCTCGAGGCCGAGTTCCTCCGTCAGGGCGTCCAGTTGCTCAAGGGGGCCCGGGCCGAGGCGATCACGCGCACGGGTGACGCCGTGCGGGTCGATTGCAGTGACGGTCGCCATGTCGACGCGTCGCACGTCGTGCTCGCGATCGGTTCGGTGCCGAACCGCGAAGGGCTCGGCCTCGAGGATGCCGGGGTCGAGGTCGATGCCGGGGGATACGTCCCGATCAACCACAACTGCCTCTCGAACGTCGGCCACATCTACGTGGCGGGCGACCTCTCCGGAAAGCTCCCGCTCTCGTCGGTGGCCTCGATGCAGGGCCGCAAGATCGCCGAGCACATGATGGGACTCCACGTCCGGGCCCACCGCCACGTCGACTACGAGAAGGCCGCTTCTGCGATCTTCACCGAGCCGGAGATCGCCGACGTCGGTCTCGCCGAGGCCGAAGCGTTCGCGTCGGGCCGCAAGATCCGGGTGACGAAGGTGCCGTTCTCGACCAACGCCAAGGCCCTGATCAAGGGCGACCCTCGCGGGTTCGTGAAGATCCTCTCCGACCCGGCCACGGGGGTCGTCCTCGGCGGCTCGATCGTCGGCCGCAGCGCAGCCGAGCTGATCAGCGTCATCGCCCTGGCCGTGACCAACCACCTCAAGGTGTCCGACATCACCGACTCCCTGCTCGTCCACCCTGCCCTCGCCGAGAGCCTCGCCGACGCCGCGAGCTGATGGTCGGATCCGCTGCAGGAGACGCAGTGGAGCCGCCGGACGGGTTCGGCGGTTCGTGCATCGGTGGGCGATCGAGGCGGCGGAGCGGAGTCGACCAGAGAGGCCGCTTCTCCTCCTGGTCTGAGTCCCAGGACCACTTTGGCGTCGCAGTTGAACAACTATTGGTGTCCAGCGACGCCAAAAGTGGGTTGGGGGCTACGCGAGGAGGTCGCCGCGGAGGATGGTGACGGCGGTGCCGCCGAGGGTGACGCGGTCGCCGCGGAAGTGGACCGCGACGCGGCCGCCGCGTGACGAGAGCTGGTGGCCGACGAGCTCGGTGCGGCCGAGGCGGTCGGCCCAGAACGGCGCCAGCGCGCAGTGGGCGGATCCGGTGACGGGATCCTCGTCGATCCCGTAGCGGGGCCCGAAGCAGCGCGAGACGAAGTCGGCCTCGGAGTCGTCGGGTGCCGGCGCGGTGACGACCCACACGCGGTCGGCGGTGTGTCCGAGTGCAGAGAAGTCGGGCGCGGTGGCGAGCACCGACTCGGCGTCGCGCAGCTCGATCACGAGCTGGTGGCCGTTGTCGAACGTGCCGAGCGGTGGGCTTGGCGTACCGAGCGCTTCGGTGTCGGTCACGATCGCCGGAGCAACCGGACGCGCCGGGAAGTCCATCTCGATCACACCCTCGCCCTGCCGCGCCGCGAGCACCCCGCTGCGGGTGTGGAAGCGCGCCGACTCACCCGAATCGAGCCGACCGGTCTCCCACAGCGCGTGGGCCGACGCGAGGGTCGCGTGCCCGCAGAGGTCGACCTCGACGGTCGGCGTGAACCAACGGAGGTCGAGATCGCCGTCGGGCAGGGGAGCCACGAACGCGGTCTCGGAGAGGTTCACCTCCGCCGCCACCGACTGCATCCAGCCGGCGTCGTCAACCGGACGATCGAGCAGGCAGACCGCGGCCGGGTTGCCGCGGAACGCAGTGTCTGTGAAGGCGTCGACGTGGAGGAGCGGGATCACTCGATGACGAGGAGGACGTCGCCGGTGCCGACCGTGTCGCCCGCAGCGACGCGCACCTCGGCCACGGTCCCGCTCATCTCGGCCGCGAGGTGGTTCTCCATCTTCATCGCCTCGAGCACGAGCATCGACTCGCCGATCTCGACGGTGTCGCCCACGGCCACGAGGACCTTGACGATGGTGCCCTGCATCGGGGCCGAGATCGTGCCCCCGCCGGCACCCGCGCCGCTGCCGACCCCGGCGGGCTTCGGGCGACCGGCTTTGCCCGTTGCCCCGGTGGCGGCCCGTGCCGCGACCGGGGCGTCGGGCAGCCAGAGCTTCACGCTGAACCGTTTGCCGTCGACCTCGACCGGCACCGTGCGCTCGGTGAGGGGCTCGGCCTCGGTGTCGGTGGTCGATGCCGCGGAACCGGTGCTCGATTCCACCTGCAGGTCGAGGTCTTCCTCGAGCCACTTCGTGGTGTGTTCGCCGGCCGCGAACACCGGTTCGGCGATGAGCGCGAGGTGCGCGGGGATCGTGGTGTGGATGCCGTTGATCTCGAACTCGCCGAGCGCACGGAGCGCCCGGGCGCGAGCGGCGTCGCGGTCGGGCGCCCAGACGACGAGCTTGCCGACGAGGTTGTCGTAGTACTGCGACACCGTGTCGCCCTCTTCGTACCCGCCGTCCCACCGCACGCCGGGACCCGACGGGACGCGCAGGCGTTCGATGGTTCCAGGGGAGGGGAGGAATCCCTTGGCCGGGTTCTCGGCGTTGATGCGGCACTCGATCGAGTGGCCGCGTCGGGCGATGGAGTCCTGCGTGAACGAGAGCGGTTCGCCGTCGGCGACGCGGATCTGCTCGGCGACGAGGTCGAGTTGGGTGACCATCTCGGTGACGCAGTGCTCGACCTGGAGCCGTGTGTTCATCTCCAGGAAGAAGAACTCGCCGTCCTGGTAGAGCATCTC